>JAVBRE010000136.1:0-12908 GCA_031548325.1 Desulfovibrionaceae bacterium | reverse complement strand
CCGATGGAAGTCATGTACAAGGCCTTGCGGGCGTTTCACCGGGATCTCGCCGCGCGGGAAGACAGAAAGTGAAGGAAACGCTGAGTTTTTCGTTTGGCAAGGCGCGAGCTTTTTTTCAAGCAGAGGCTGGACTCTTCCGTCCTGACCTGCTTGAAAAAAGGCGAGCAACGAAGTCCAAACGGAATAAATCAGCGTTTCCCAAAATCTCCGTCAGGGGTGGATGAGGGTTCCCGTCTTTCCGGCCAGGGCGTCCGTGGCCTTTTCCAGCGTGGTGATGATGGCTTTTCCGCCGCCCTGTTCCACAAAATTGATGGCCGCCGCCATTTTCGGCCCCATGCTTCCGGGCGGAAAATGGCCTTCCGCGTAATATTGTCTGGCTTCGGCCAGGGAAATGGCCCCCAGTTTCCGCATGCCGGGCTTGTTGAAGTGTATGGCCACCTGTTCGACCCCGGTGAGGATCATCAGAAAATCGGCCTTCACCTGTTCCGCCAGCAGGGCGGATGAAAGATCCTTGTCGATGACGGCGTCGACGCCGCGCAAGGCGCCGTCATCCTCACGGACGACGGGAATGCCCCCGCCTCCGGCGGCCACCACTGAGCGGCCCGTGGCAAGGATGTCCCGGATGAGGGCCAGTTCCACGATTTCTCTGGGTTTTGGGGATGCCACCACCTTGCGGTAGCCCCGGCCGCTGTCCTCGATGTAGGCAAAACCGTACACGCGGGACAGAGCTTCTATCTCCTCCACGCTGTAGAACGGTCCCACGGGTTTGGTGGGCTCCGCAAAACCCGGATCATCCGCATCCACCACCACGCGGGTGAGCACGGTGGCAACGGCGTCGTGCACGCCCTGCCGCGCAAGGCGGTTGGACAGGCTGTTCATGAGCTGGAACCCGATCTGCCCCTGGGATTCCGCGTTATAAATGTAGAGCGGCATGGGCGGAATCTTCGCGCCGGGATAGGAATCTCGCAGCATGATGAGCCCCACCTGCGGGCCGTTGCCGTGGGTAAGCAGCAACTGGTGCCCCGCATCCAGCACGGGTATCAGTTTTTCCGTGCATTCTTCCACATTGGCGGCCTGTTCGGCCACCGTGCCCTTTTGGGATTCCCGCAGAAGGGCATTGCCGCCAACAGCCACCACCACCAATTTTTTCGATGTATTTGAGCGCATTATCGTTTCCTTGTGCATGGCGCCGTTACCAGCTTCCGTAAATCCGGCGCGGCAGCCACAATGAAATTTCCGGGATGTAGGTGATGAGAAGAAGCGCCAGAATCGTCACGCAGATAAAAGGAAAAATGCCGCGCGTCACCCGCGAGAGGGGCTGCCCCGTGATTCCGGTGGCCACGAAAAGATTCAGGCCGAAAGGCGGAGTGAACATGCCGATGGCGCTGTTGACCACAATGACGACGCCCAGATGGACCGGATCTATGCCCGTGCGCACCGCGATGGGATAAAAAAGCGGAGCCAGAATGGTGGTTATGGAAGCCCCGTCGATGAACATGCCCGCCAGCAGCACAATGACGTTGATCATCAGCAGGATCGTGTAGGGGTTTCGGCTGACGGCGATCATGTTTTCCGCGATGGCCCTGGTAATGCCTTCCGCCGTCAGCACCCAGGCGAAGACCGAAGCGCCGGCCAGCACGATCATGACCTGGGCCGTGGTGGCGGCGGAAGAAACAAGGGCGGAGTACAGCTCTTTGGCCGAAATTTCCCTGTAGACCAGCACGGATACCAGAAAGGCGTAGATCACGGCCACGGCGGCGGCTTCCGTGGGGGTGAAGACCCCGCAGTAAATGCCGCCGATGATGATGACGGGAACCCCCAGCCCCCAGAAAGAGTCGCGCATGGCGGGCCAGATGCTTTTGGCGCGGGCTCCATGGCTGCGGGCTATGCCCGGGGTGCGTCTGGCGTAGATGTAAGCGTAGAGCATCAGGGAACCGCCGAAAATCACCCCGGCCCCAAAACCGGAAACGAAAAGCGCGCCCACGGAAACCCCGGTGATGGCTCCGTAAACGATCATGTTCACGCTGGGCGGGATGATGATGCCCAACGATCCGGCCGAAGTAATAAGCCCCGTGGCGAAGGGGCTGGGGTATCCTTCCCGCAGCATGGCGGGAAAGAGAAGCCCCCCTATGGCCACCACCGTGGCCGGGCTGGACCCGGAAATGGCTCCGAAAAACATGCTGGCCAGCACGGCGGCGATGGCAAGCCCCCCATGAAAACCGCCCACCAGAGCGTTGGCCAGGTTGATGATCCGGCGGGATATGCCGCCCACGCTCATCAGGTTGGCCGCCAGCACAAAAAAGGGGATGGACATCAGGGCGAACTTGTCGATGCCCGCGAACATGCGCATGACCACCGTTTCCAGCGGCACATCGGCGAAAAAAATGAATACCCCCAGCACCGCCCCGCTGAGAGCCACAAAGATGGGCACGCTCAAGACGAGCAGCATTGCCAGGGAACAAAAAAGAAAAATCGTCATAACGCTTCCTTCGGCCCGTTTTTCAGAGAGGCCGCACCGCGCGGGAGCAGCCAAGCCTCATCCGGCTTCCGTGACGCGTTTCGCCGGGCGGCGCAGGAACACGCGATACAAATCCTGGGCGAAGCGGATTGCCATCAGCGCGCCGCCCGTGGGTATGGCAAGATAGACATAATAAATGGGCATCCCGAGGCCGGGAGTGATCTGGTCCGTATCGCGGGCGAGTTCCACCATATCAAGGCCGGCCGCCACGAGAAAAACGCAGAACGCCACGCACAGCAGGTTGACCAGCATGGCCAGAAGGCGTTGCCGTTCCGCCGGCAAGCGCACGGCCAGCGCGTCCACCGCCAGGTGCATGCCCTTGCGGGCGCAGATGCTGCCGCCCAGAAACACGATCCAGACAATGGCATAGCGGGCCGCTTCTTCCGCCCATTCCCAACCGCTGTTGAAAAAGTACCGCAACACCACGTTGATGAAGAGAATGGCGGAAGCAAAGGCAAGGCCCGAGGCCACGAGAAATTCTTCCACCTGTTGCAGCGCTGCGTCCAATAACTTCATGGCAAGGCTCCGGCCGGGCGGACGCAGTCCGCCCGGCGGGTAAGAGTGATGCCGCGGTCACTTTTTCTGCAACTCGGCGATTTTCGCATAGGCTTTTGCCATCAGCTCCTTGCCGATGGAATCCTCGAACTTCTTGTGCACGGGTTTTGTCGCGGCGGCGAAGGTTTCCCGTTCTTCCGGCGTCAGGTAGGTGACCTTGCATCCGGCTTTTTCAATGGTTTCGATAAAGCCTTTTTCGCGGCGCACGGTTTCCTCGCGCTGGAACGCGGCCACTTCCCTGGCCGCTTGAATCAAGATTTTCTGAATGTCGGCGGGCTGTTTGTCCAGCCAGCGTTTGCTGAAAAGAAAGCCGTAAGGCAGATAGCCATGGTTGCTGATGACGGTGTTGGTCTGCACTTCGTAAAATCGCATGCGCACGATGGAAACCAGCGGGTTTTCCTGCCCGTCAACCACTTTTTGCTGCAAGGCGTTGTAGGTTTCGCCGAAGTCGATGGGCACGGGATTGGCCCCCAGGGCTTTGAACTGCTCAATGAGAATGGGGCTTTCCATGGTCCGGAACTTCATGCCCTTAAAATCGCCGGGGGCTTTCAGGTCCCGGTCGGCGGTGAACTGCTTGAAGCCGCTTTCCCAGAACGCCGCCCCGCGCATGCCTTTTTTTTCAAGCTGGGCCAGAATCGCATCACCCATTTCGCTGTCCAGAAACGCGTAAGTGATTTCCCGCGAAGGGAAAAGAAACGGCAGGTCGGGCAATTGCAGGGCCGGGGCGAAAAGGCTCAGCTTGGCCGTGGGTATGAGAGCGGCCTGCACGCTTCCCGTTTGGAGAAATTCCGCTGTTTCCCTGTCGTTTCCAAGTTGGTTGGAAGGGAAAATCTGCACGTTGACCGCGCCGTTGCTGCGTGCCTCCACCAGCTCTTTGAATTTCAGACAGCCCAGGTGCTGCGGGGTGTCTTCGGAAAGATCATGCCCGATTTTCAGGGCAACGGGGGCCGCCGCGACCGGGGCGGCGAAGAGGAAGGCCGCAAGGGCGAAAAGCGCCGTCAGCGGTTGGAGTTTCATATGCATTCTCCTTCGCGTTATGCCCGGCCGTCATCCGGGCGTGTTTAGAGGCTCCATGCAAAAAAATTGCCAATGCGGTAAAACATAAACTAGTGTGAAATAATGCTATGTTATGGAGATCGCCAGCGTAGTCCGGCATCAAGGATTTCTCTGAAGTGAGGCATGGGCGCCATAGTATGGAAAAGGAATGATGCGCCGGGATGTCCCTTTCAAAAAAATTCTGATCTGACGGCTCCGCGCCCGACTTTGAACTCAATCGGCAAAAAAGAGAAGAGACTTGTATTGTTCGCGCAGGCTTTTGGGGAATTACCGGCGGAGGCGGAGCCCCGGCAGCCGGGATGAGCGGCTTGTCCGCCGGCCCGGAACGCCTTGGCGAGGGCGCCGCCCGCTTTCGGCGCCTGCCTGACGGAACGCCGGGCAGTTGCGGCACTGCCGCCATAGTTGCACTAAAATGCCCAGGTCATCAATCTTATTTTTTTAGCAATACGCCTAAATATAAGAGCATTTATATTTGGCGCCAGGATTGCTGTGAAAAAAAGAAACAATGGCCGATTCCGCAAACCGGTTTTCCTCGTAAAGTGCCCGGCCGGATTCGCGAGGAAAGAGGGCGCCAGATTTTCGCAGAGAAAAAAATGAGAACGAAAGAGGCCAACCCCAATGCGTTCCGCCTGACGTTTCAGCTTGAAGTTGTGCATTTACCCTGCCGGACGCGGCAGCCGGATGCGATTCTTTTCACCTCTAACTGATAGAAACCAAGGAGTGAAAATGTCGATGATTCTGTGCGCCGCCGTGGCCGTTCTGGGCTTGGCCGCCTTTGCCGCCACAGCGCAAGCCAACGATAAGGACGCCCATAAGAAGTTCATGTTCGCGGCGGTGGCGGAAGCGAAAGAGTCTCTGAAGCCGGGAGTGGGAAAACCCTTCGGGGCCGTGGTGGTGAAGGATGGAACCATCGTCGCCGCCGGGCACAACGAGGTTGGCCTTCTGCATAGCCCCACGGCTCATGCCGAAATGACGGCCATTGCCGTGGCCGCCCAAAAACTGAAGACGAGCAGCCTTGAAGGGTGCGTCATCTACGCCAGCGGGCAGCCCTGTCCCATGTGTCTCGCCGCCATCCGGGTGGCCGGAATCCGCACCCTGTACTACGCCAACAACTACGAGCAGGCCAGAGTGCTGGGGTTCAAGGCGGAAACGCTGGTTCCCTCCCTGTGCGCCGCGTTTGGGGCGAAAGGCGCCGATATCAATGCCTTTCTCTCGACGCCCCAGCTTGAAATTATCCATATGCCCCTGCCGGAAGCGGCGGCGCTTTACGATTCTTACAAAAAATAATCAGGAGCGCTCCCCAAAAAACGGACAGGTGCGACAGCAGCTCAATTACACGAGAAGAACACAGATGGCCAAGCGCAAGCCCCACGCCGGCCTGATGATCGCCAAAGCCTCACCGATCGGCTGCTGCAAAATGTGCGAAAAATTCTGGACACTACCAACTGGAGATTTCCGGCTTTGTTGATCAGCACTGATGAGGAGAGGTTTACGCCGGCGTTCAAGGCCAGGATGGTCCGCCCGTTCTTTCCGGCCTCGCGGCAGTTCAGGCGGGATAACCCCGGAGCGCTGCTGCTGTGAAGATTTGTTAAAGGCAAGGAAGGCTCTAGACCGTCAGGTGCTATCCTGATGGTCTAGAGCATGTCAAAAATACAATCCGCTTTGGGCCTGACCGTTTCAGTGGACGTATACCGGCAAGCCTCTGACCGTTTAACTATCAATATATTTTAAGAATGTAGCATTAGTTGATGGCCATATTCGGGATCCACAGCACAAGCTGGGGGAAAAGATACAATAAATAGGCCACCACCAGGTTGATCAGCATAAAGGGAAACACTCCCCTGAAAATTGTTTTCATCGGGATGTCCGGAGCTGCATCGTGCATGAAAAACACGTTGCACCCTACAGGAGGGGAGAGCAGGCCGACTTCTATCATAATCACCGAGAATACTCCGAACCATACCGGATCTATGTTGAAATGCTGTACTAGCGGGAAGATAAACGGAATAGTCAAGATCATGAGCCCGAACATATCGAGCATAGTGCCGAGAATAAGATACATGATTGCTATCATGAGCAGCAACATTCCCGGGGAAAGTTGCATGTCGTTTACTATTTGAACCAGCAGCTGAGAAGAACCTGCTATCCCGATAAAACAGGCCATCAGGTAACCGGCAAGAATAATGCTGTAAATCAGGCCTGCCACATAGCCGGTATCAATCAGCGCTTGTTTTACCCGTCCCCATGTCAATTTTCTTTTTGCAGCACAAATGCCAAGCACCCCGACAACCCCGATGGCGGCGGCTTCTGTAGGGGTCACAATACCGCCATAAATACCGCCGATGACGAGGGCGAACAGAAAAATCAGGCTCCAGGTGCCTTTTAAAGAGACTAAGCGTTCTATCCAGGTATGCGGATCCCCGATAGGCCCGAGGGCGGGGTTTATTTTGCACCGCGTCCAGCAATAGACAGCATACAGCACTGTGGAAACAATACCGGGAATAACGCCGCCGAGAAACAACCGGCCAACTGACGTATCTGTAAGCACTCCGAAAAAGATCATGGCCGCGCTGGGCGGGATAAGCACGGCAAGGGTTCCTGCGGAGGTAAGCGCGCCGGCGCTCAGCTCGTCATCGTATTTGTAGCGTTTGAGTTCCGGGCGGAGTATCCCGGTCATGGTCACCACGGAGGCGGAGCTGGAGCCCGTGACCGCCCCGAAAAGGGCGCAGGTGACAACAGCTGCAATAACAAGGCCGCCATGCAGGCGGCCCATCCACCTTTCCACACAGCCGTAGAGTTCTTCAGCTATCTCGGCGTGGTGCACCATTTTCCCCATGAAAACAAAGAGAGGAATACATAGCAGCACGAAATTCATTCCGGTGTGCAGCATGAGCATCGCTGCCTGCTGAAGGGCGACCTGCAAGGAACTGACGATGATCAGACCCACGATAGCGACGGTCCCCATGGCGAAAGCTACCGGCACCCCCAATACCAACAAGACTATCATTACACCCAAGCCCACAAATCCAAGATATTCCATATTATTCTCCTTGGGTGCGCTTGAAGAAGTTGACCACGACAGCACGGATGAACAGAGCGACGGTAAGCAGACAGCCGATGCTTATGCAAAGGCTGAAAGGCCACAGCGGCCACATAAGTTCCGTTGTGCCTTCGCCGACCTCGATCTGGTAAGAAATGCCCACCAGCAACTGATATGTAAGTATTCCGTAGAAGAACAAACCGCAGGCAATCGTCAGTAGAGTAGAAATGTTTTTCCAAAAACTGGAGAATATATCATAAAAGACGGTCATGCGTATCTGGCGGCCCTTTTGCACCGTGTCCGCCTGACACAGGAAGACAAGGAGAAAAAAAGACAACTCGCATATTTCCTGCGACCAGGTGAAACCCCTATTGAACACATATCTGCTTATTACTTCCATGCTGATAACAAAGGTCATCAGCAGCAGAAAAATCACCGAAGCCCAGTGATGCATCTTTTCCGCCAGTTTCCCTATGAACGACGAACTTTGGTTAAAAATGGTGGATGACTCCTTCATTGCGACTCCTTCAGCAAAATGACGTTTAAGCGCATCTGATGCTTCTGAATGCCGGCTCAATTCCGGGCGCAGGCGGAGAGGCGATTTTGACGCAGCCTCTCCGCCCTGTGCGGCAATCAGTAGTTGATGATGCCTTTTATGGGATTTTTGGTCACATGCTCGTAAGTTTCTTCAGGAGTCATCTTGCCATATTTGTCGACCAACAGTTTGATATCTTTCAAAAGTTCTTCCGCGGGCAAACCTTTTGCTTTGCAATCGGCAATAAACTTGTCGTACACCGGCTGGACGGCCTTGCGCATACGCTCGATTTCCTGAGGGGGCAAATCAATTATTTCGACGCCAGAGGCTTTCATCAAATCAAAAGATTCTTTCTCGTCGATATTGTAGCCATTAGAAGTGCTTTGGGCGCACTGACGGAGCTTGCGATAAAAATAGTCTTTTTGCTCCGGCGATAACGCATCGAAAAAACCGCGCCGCAAGACAAAGGGAACCCCTGTGTAGGTGAATCCATTCAGGCGGGTACAGTACTTGGCCACTTCGTGCACTTTATAGGACGTAAGCGTGCCGGCAGGGAGTATGGCGCCGTCGACCACGCCGCTTTGTACGCTGGTATATGTTTCAGCGGGCAAAACGGAAACCGGAACAGCGCCGAGAGCCGCCGTAGCTTCTGTCGAAATGCCGCCGCCAGCGCGAATTTTCATGCCCTTCAGGTCATCAATCGAGCGGACCGGTTTTTTGGTCAAAAGTACATAGTCGGAGGTGTTGATCCAAAAGGCCATATAACCGCCCTGGCGTTCGTATTCCTCCTTAAAATACTTGGGGTACAGCTCTTCCATGACGAGAACGGCTACATGATTGCTTGGAAATATGTATGGCAGATAGTCGACAAGACTAATTTGAAAGGACGCTGCATTGTACACCGGATAGCCGTGGGTTAAGTCGCAAGTTCCTGATGACACAGCTCTGAATCCATGCCTTGCGTTATTGAGCATGCCGTTCATATAGTTTTGGAATTTGTATTTTCCCTTGCTTTCTTTCTCGACCATTTGTTCCCATGGTCCTATTCCATATTTGAATTGAGGATATGATGGGGGATAGTATCCAGAAAATTTTATTGTAACAGTATCATTCGCTGCATGTGTTATATGCGGTGCTACAAAAAAAATAGTAATTATACTGAATATGCATGATGCCACTGTCAACAAAATTCGTTTCTTCATTGTAACCCTCCTAATGTAAAGATTGTAATACATAATATTCATTATCATTGCTGCCTGACTAGTCTGTTAAATATAGCAAATTGGGGTTGTAGTTTTTTTTCGACTTTGCGGGTTCAGGAGTTTTTTCAGAGAAGCCGCAGTGAGCAGATTGCCCTGTATGAGTTGAAAAAGCTGCTGCACGGGCAGCCCGAAGCAGCTGTTGAAGGCCACGATGGAACCTTTGGGCAATACCAAGGCGCCGGCTATGCGGCTTTCGCGGATCTTGGCATCGGTGGCGGCCGCAAGCGCCGGGATATGACTGTCATGGTCCGGCAAGGCGTGCATCTTGATGCCGCCTTTTGTCTGGCGGAACGGAGCCCGGGGGAAAAGCGACAGGCAGAGCCTGATGGCGGCGGCGTCCAGGCAAAAAAGTTTGGATTTGAAGCGGGGCTTGTGTTTCGGAGCTTTGGACGCGCTCAGGCTGCGCAGGCCGTCGCGTGTGGAACGTCTTGCGGCAAGCCGCATGAAGGCCACGGCCGTGAACTGGTTCTTGAAGCCGAACACGCACAAGGAAGGTCCGGTATTGCGCCGGTGCTCAAGTTTTTGGAAAACATGTCCGGAAATGAGCGATAGCGTTTGGTAAAAGAGTGTATTATGGTAGACAACATCCAAAATTTCTTTTTGAGTTGGGATGTTGTGCAAAACTACCATAGCACATCCTTGGAAGTGTTGGACCTTTTTATTTGATTTTAGCTGGCCGACAATGATTCATGATTCGCAATAAAACAACTAATATAGTATGCTATGTTTATTTGTTTGAGCTGCGGGAATAGAAGCGTCGACAATCCCGCCTGTTGCTCTCAGCTACAAACGGGATTGGCTGCAAAAAATGCACCATGCACTGGTGTTCTGTGAATACAGATAGTTATCCGCAGGGGTTTCGAATATTGACCAAAAATGATATACAGATATGGGAAATTCTATTTCATTTTTGATGAGTCTGCTGTGCCCTCACGCTGTTGCTAGTTTATATGTGCCTGCAAATACAACTATCTTATGTCAGGCGGGTTTCTATTTCAAGGCCGTAGGGCAGCAGCGTTTCGACAAAGCCCTCCACATTCGGGGACAGTTCGTCCACGTCATACCTGCGATCCAGGGCCGCGTATTTGGATTTTCCATAAATATGCTGGGGTATCACTTCAACTTGGCGCAATCCTGTGCTTTGCAGAAATGTTCCCAGAGCATGGGCGTTGTCGTCCGTATCGTTGTAACCGGGGATCAGGGGGATACGCACGATGATAGGCGTGAATGCTTCAGCAAGGCGGATGGTGTTTTCAAGAATGAGCTTGTTGCTTTGCCCGGTGGCGATTTTGTGCAGCTTGTCGTCCATATGTTTAAGATCCAGAAAAATCAAATCCAACAGCGGCAGCAAGTTTTGCAATGATGACCACGGCGCGAAGCCGCTGGTTTCAATGCAGGTATGAAAACCCATTTCCTCGTGCAGTTCGCTCAAAAGCGCGCGCAGAAACGTTTGCTGGGCCAGCGGCTCTCCTCCGCTGCATGTGACTCCGCCGCCGCTCTGTTGAAAAATGCGCCAATGTTCCGCTACAGAAGCGCAAACTTCTGCCACTGAAACTACGTTTCCGCTGAGCGCATGGGCCTTATGGCGGCAGATGCTCGCGCAATGCCCGCAAGCTGTACAGGCAGAATTCCGGACAAGGCGCCCTTCCGCATTGACGCGAAGGGCGCGTGCGGGACACTCTTGAATACATTTGCCGCAATCGCGGCATAAAGCGGCATAAAACATAATCTGCGGATTTTGAGATTGCGATTCGGGATTGCCGCACCAGCGACAATGCAGCGGACAGCCCTTGAAAAAAATTGTGGATCGAACCCCTGGGCCATCGTGTAGACTGAAATGCTGAATATCGAAAATCAGACCTGTTTCTGCTGCGTTAATCACTTTTTTGCTTGCTCCGTGCGGCGTGAGAAGCCTTGTTCGGGTGTTCCCTCATTGCCGTCTTGGGCACGGTGACGCCTTTCACCACAGGGCGAATAAGGGGTAATCTGTCACTGCGCCCCCGGCAGCAAACTGCTGCCGGGGGGCGGAAGGTGGTGTTAAAACTTGTATTCCGTGCGGGCGATAATTTCGTCCTGCACGCCTTCATGCAGGCGTGTAAAGTAGGCGCTGAATCCCGCGACACGCACTGTAAGGTCCTGATAGTCCTGCGGGATTTCTTTGGCCTTGATCAGTGTGTCCACGTCAACCACGTTGAACTGGATGTGGCAGCCGCCAGCATCCATGTAGGTTTTGATGAGCGAAAGGAGCTTGCGCGCTCCTGCCTTGCCGCTCAAGGCCGAGGGGTGGAATTTCATGTTGAAGTGGTTGGAGCCGTAGCGCACGGCGTCAAGAGCCTTTGCCGCCGAGTAGACCAGTGCCAGCGGGCCGTTACGGTCGGTGCCCGGAGAGGCGGAAACGCTGGCGTCGGTCAACGGCGCGCCGCGCAAGTGGCCGGAAGGCAAGGCGCCGGTCAGCATGCCGAAATAGTTGTGGACGGAAAGGGAGTAGGCTTCAAGACTGGGTTTGCCATTCTTGAAGTAGCCGGGTCCCCCTTCATGAAAGGTTTCGTACAATGTATCGTAAACGCGGCGCACCAGGTCGTCAGTGGCGGGATCGCTGTTGCCGTGCTTGGGGGCGGCCAGACACATGTCGAGCACGTCGCCGTATCCTTCAAAATTGGCCCGCAGGGCATCCAGCAACCGCCCCATGTCGATCTTCTTTGTGTCATAGACCAGATGCCTGATGGCGGCCAGCGAGTTGGCCGCATCCACGCCCCCGGTGCTTATGCAGTAATTCAGGTTAAAATCGGCTCCATCCGCATATTCGCTCTTGCCGCGCTCAAGGCAGCCGCCCCACATGGCGGAACGGAAAGCGTTGGGGACAGTGTCGAGCGACACTTTTTTGCCCAATTCGCTGTATGGGCGTATTTTGCGGAACATGTGGCGCAGTTGTGCGGCAAAGGCCTGGAACATGTCCTCAAAATCGGCAAAAGAGCGCGGGTCGCCTGTTGATGCGCCGATCTTCTTTCCCGTACCGGGATCAACGCCGTCAAACAGCGCCAGTTCAAGAGGCTTGACCGGATTGATGGCAGAGCTTTCCCTGATGAATGTGGTACGCCCGGCGACTCCCGTGCCGACGCAGCTTATGTTGACGCAGTTGCGGGCATCTTCAATGGTGATGCCTCTCCCGGCTTCACGGTGCATCAGGCGCTCAATAATGACATTGTTATTCATCCACTGCGGCTGCCCCAGTCCCGTCCTTTCCAGGTCAATGGCCTTGAACAGGAAGTCTTCTTTCAAACCGTCATGGTACAAAACTGTAATGGTGGGCTGAATGTTGCGCAGCTCTATTTGCGCATCCAGAAGCAGGTAGTCCAGTTCCGTTGTGGCGTCACGGCCGTCGCGGTTAAGCCCGCCCACGCTTATGCTATGCCCGGTATGCCCCGAAAGAAGCCGGGAGTATGCCAGACCCTGATAATAGCCGTATTCGAGAATCTTCACGAACACGCACTTGATCCAGCCCAGGGCGTCTTCTTTGCCTAACCCGGCCGCTTTGTCCTTTTGGTAGAAAGGATCCAAATACTGGCCGAGCCTGCCCGGCGAGGAACCGCAGCCTGCTTCTTCAAGTTGTATGCCGAGGTGCAAAAACCACCACGACTGCACGGCTTCGCGGAAAGTGCGCGGCGGATTTGCGGGCACATGGCGGCAAACTGTAGCAATTTCCAAAAGTTCCGCCTTGCGTATCTCGTCCGTGCATGCAGCCGCCGTCTGTTCCGCCAGGTTTGCATAACGCTCCGCCAGATCAATCAAGGCCTGCAAAGAGATGATGACCGCTTGATAAAAGGTCACCTGATCCCCGGTATCGCTGGTGATTTTTACATTCCTGAGGCGTTCTTGCGTCTCGGCGATAATGGCTTTCAGACCGCGATGCACAAAAGGTTCGTAGTTCGCATTGCCCGCGCC
>JAVBRE010000253.1:0-3823 GCA_031548325.1 Desulfovibrionaceae bacterium | reverse complement strand
GCGATGTCGCAGATGCGTTCCAGCGAGCGGGCGATGAAAATGCGGAACAGCGAAATCTGGGCGCTCTGCTCCTCGCCGGTCAGTTCGGCAAAGCAGGTGCGCACGGCCTGCATGTGCAGATTGTCGGCCTTCGCTTCCATGGCGCAGGTCTTTTTCGCCAGTTCGACGTCGCGGGTGCGAAAGGCCTCGACGGCGTTGCGGAACATGGCCAGGCTGTGTTCCGAAAAGGCGCGCATCACCGGGTGGGGCCGGCTGGGCGGAATGGCGCAGAGTTCCACCGTATGGTCGGCCACGTTGCAGGCTTCGTCCGCGATGCGTTCCAACTCGCCCGTCAGGCGCATGGCCGCCACCACATAGCGCAGGTCCGCGGCCACGGGCTGATCCAGAGCCAGAAGGCGCAGACACATCTCGTCCAGCTTGTTGTCCATGTCGTCCACTGCGTCGTCGCGCGCCAGAACGTCGTGAGCCAGATCCGCGTCCCGCTGCAAAAAAGCCTTCAGGGTGTCGTCCAGCATCGCGTCCACGGCGGAAGCCATGCACAGAAGGGCGGTGGTCACAGCGTCAAGTTGCTGCCGGGAGTGGGTCATTGGGAGTACCTCATTTAATGAAAAGCCAATTTTTTTTTCCGGCAAGGAACGCGCTGTTCCCGGGCCGGGGATAGTACTTGTACGGTACAGCTCGCACAGATCGAACCTGCCTGGACCGGAAACGGCGCGTGACGCGGTCCGGAAGGCAAAAGTTCTATTCTTTATCCGAAGCGGCCGGTGATATAGTCCTCGGTCTGCTTCTGTCGCGGGCGGGTGAAAATATCGGCGGTGGGACCGGTCTCTATGAGCCTGCCCATGTAAAAAAAAGCCGTGCTGTCCGACACGCGCGCCGCCTGTTGCATGCTGTGGGTGACGATGACGATGGTCACCCGCTTTTTCAAAATATGGATCAGGTCTTCTATTTTCTGTGTGGCCAGCGGGTCCAGGGCGGAAGCGGGCTCGTCCATCAGCAGCACCTCGGGCTGCACGGCCAGGGCCCTGGCGATGCACAGCCGTTGCTGCTGCCCGCCGGAAAGGCTCAGCCCCGATGCGTGCAGTCGATCCTTGACTTCATCCCACAGGGCCGCGTCGATCAGGCTTTTTTCCACCCGTTCGGCCAGGTTGCCCTGTCCGGCAAGGCCGTTGATTTTCAGGCCGTAAGCCACGTTTTCAAAAATGCTTTTGGGAAAAGGCGTGGGTTTTTGAAAAACCATGCCCACCCGGCGGCGCAGGGCGGTCACGTCAAGGTCGGGGTCGGTCAGATCTTCGCCCCCCAGGGTAAGGGTTCCCTGCATGCGGGTGTCGGGAATAAGGTCGTTCATGCGGTTGAGGCAGCGCAGAAAAGTGCTTTTGCCGCAGCCGGAAGGTCCGATCAGGGCCAGGGCTTTAC
This sequence comes from Desulfovibrionaceae bacterium, assembly GCA_031548325.1. Taxonomy (GTDB): domain Bacteria; phylum Desulfobacterota; class Desulfovibrionia; order Desulfovibrionales; family Desulfovibrionaceae; genus FLUQ01. Next base: position 2,407 of record JAVBRE010000253.1, on the reverse strand, counting down.
GGGCGGGCGCGCTGAGATTGATGTCCGCCAGAGCCTGGACCTGCCCGTAAAAAAAATGGAAATCGCGGGCCTCGATGTTGCCGCCCTGCGTCGCGGCCGTTTCGGGCGGGGCCGGAAGGGGCAGGGGAGGTATATGTTTCTGTACGGTCTGCACTGCAACTCCTGTCTGCATTCATTGCTGTCCGGCTGAAAAGCGGCGTTATTCAACGAATAACACGAGGACTTTCAAAAAAAACATCTTGATCTTTCCCACATACGCATAATCGGAAGCCGATTATGTTAAAGGCACGCCGCGCTGCTCGCGCGCGGGCCGGTTTTTCAAACCGGCCATTGCCGCCGGCTGTTAGCCGGACAGCAATGGTCTGCATTCTATTCTTTAAATCTGTAGCCCACGCCGCGCAGGGTTTCGATGCCTTCGGCCGCATCCCCCAGCTTTTGCCGCAGGCGGCGCATATGGGTGTCCACGGTGCGGGCGTACCCCTCAAAAGAATAGCCCCACACGCTTTCCAGAAGTCGGTCGCGGGACAGAACCTGGCCCTTGTGGCGCAGCAGTTCGGCCAGCAGTTTGAATTCCGTGGCCGTGAGGCTGAGTTCCGCGCCGTCCGCGGTTACCCGGTGCGCGGCGTCATCCAGCAGCAGCGCGCCCCCGCGCAGCACCTGTTCTTCATGCGGCGCGCGGCCGCGAAGGAGCAGTCCCTTGGCCCGCAAGATCAACTCGCGGCCGGAAAAGGGTTTGACCACATAGTCGTCCGCGCCCAGTTCCAGACCCACCACGCGGTCCACTTCTTCTCCCTTGGCGGTCAGCATGATGACCGGGGTCGCGCCGAGCTGCGCGTCGCGCCTGATTTCCTTGAGCACGGCTATGCCGTCCATGCCGGGCAGCATGATGTCCAAAATGACCAGAGCGTGGCGGCGCAGCCGCAGGACGCGCAGGCCCTCTTCGCCGCTGCCCCGGCATTCGGGCGCGAAACCGGCAGAGGCAAAAGCGTATTCCAGCAGTTTTGCGATATCAGGATCGTCTTCGATAATCAGCACGGCGGTGGCGTTCATGGGCCCTCGATACAGATGTTTGTAAAAAGATATAGCGCGGCGAGAAAAGCGCATGCCAAGGGAGTTACCATATTGTTACAACCGCGTTACAAAAAATAAATTAATTTTTCAGGCGTATTACTTAAAAAACCGCATGTCATGAAACCAGCATGCCCGCGACATCATTCTGTAACATTCGGTGAAGAAAAGAAAGCTGTAGGAACTTTTTCTTGCAAACAACATGCAACAGAACATCACACCGGAGGGTATATGATTCGCATCGCATCCTTTGTTCTGGCTCTGGCCGTGGCCGGCGCGGCCGTGCCCGCGCGGGCGGCCGAAAATCTGACCATCAACGGTTCCACCACCGTGCTGCCCATCATGCAGGTCATGGTCGAAAGCTACATGAAGAAGAAGCCGGATCTGGCCATAACGGTTTCCGGCGGCGGATCGGGCAACGGCATAAAAGCCCTGCTGGACAAAGGCACGGACATCGCCATGTCCTCGCGCGAATTGAAAGAGTCGGAACTGAAGCTGGCCGCCGAGCGGGGCATGAGCCCCAAAAGCCTGGCCATCGCCATAGACGCGGTGCTGCCCATCGTGCATCCTTCCAACCCGGTCGTCGGCTTGACCCGCGCCGAACTGCGGGCCATTTACGCGGGCTCCGTCAAGAACTGGAAGGAAGTGGGCGGTCCGGACAAGGCCATTGTGGTCGTTTCGCGCGACAGCTCTTCGGGCACCTACGAAGCTTGGAACGAGCTGATCATGAACAAGGAAAAGGTCGCCCCCTCGGCGCTTTTGTCCGCATCCAGCGGCGCGGTTTTGCAGACCATCGGCAAAAACAAATACGCCATCGGCTATGACTCTTACGGGTACCTGAACAAAACGGTCAAGGCCCTCAAGGTGGACGGCGTTGAAGGCAAGCCGGCTACCGCGGCCGACGGCAAATATCCTGTCTCGCGCAAGCTGTGGATCATGACCGCCGGCGAACCCAAGGGAGCGGCGGCCGACTTCATCGCCTACATCATGGGCAAGGAAGGACAGGCCATTGTGGCCAGATGCGGCGCCGTTCCCGTGAAATAAAAAGCCGGCTTTTGCCCCCTGGCCGCGTCATGAGCCGATTTCGGTCCAGGGCTGTACCATGAGAGTACTATCCCTGGCCCGGAATCGGCACCTTTCTCGCCAGGGAGCAAAATCCGGCTTTTTACTAGGTGAGAGATGCAAAAAAGACCAATGATATACCGCGAATCGGCCGTGCGTTTGGGATTTTTCCTGGCGGCGGCCTCTTCGGTGGTCGCCCTGGGCCTGATTACGCTCTACCTCTTTCTGGAAGGCGCGCCGCTTTTTGCGAATTATTCGGTAAAGGATTTTTTTTTCG
>JAVBRE010000006.1:0-6150 GCA_031548325.1 Desulfovibrionaceae bacterium | reverse complement strand
GACTCCGCCGCCTTTTCGGCAAGCCACAGCAAAGTCGGAGAGCCTATGGCCAGCAAACGCTTCTGCAGCGCGGCAATTCTGTTCAGAAAATGAGCCAGCGCCTCTTCATCCGGCGGCGCCGACAGATTCGCCAGCAGGGTCGGCGCCATCTCGGTAAACTCCGTCAGCAGGGCGAAATACGCTCCGCTTGACCCCGCCTTCTTCTGCGCCGTAAAAGCGTCCAGTTCCACGTTGTTCATCAGCTTGTTCATCAGATACTGCGTCTTTCCCTCGTCCATGACGACCGCCTTCGGCAATACAGTCCGCGAAACTTTACCCGGAATTGAAATTACATGGAGTCAATGACGGCCATGGCCCGCTCGTATTCAAACTCTTCAATCAGCCCGCAAAGATCTTTCAGCGCTTCGTTCGCTCCCGCGCCGTAATCATACCCGCGCAACTCAAGCACAATGGCGCGAGCCTCGTCGCCCTCGAAGGAATCGAGCAGATCGCGCACGACTCGAAGCTGTCGCAACAGCAGATCCTTGTCGCCGGCCTCGGTGACCGCCAAAGGGGCGTCATCCGCAAAAAGCGCGGCCAACTTTGCGTGAAGCTCGCGCAACGCGGCGGTCAGAGCCGGCAACTTGTCTCTGCAAAAGCGCAAGTCATTTTCTTTTGCCTTGTGCTCAAGCGCTTCGGCAAAAAGGGCCATTCCCGCCGCGCCGATGTTGCCGAGCGAACCTTTAAGGCCGTGCACTTCAATGGAAAATCTTTTTGCATCCTCGTCGCGCAAAAATGAAGCAAGATTATCCATGACACCGGGCAATCGGCGCGTCAAGATGGCAAGAGACGCTTCATAGACATCTTGCATCCCGCCTGTTCTGACAAGGCCGAGTCGGACATCCACACCATCGATGGACGCAGCATTTTGCAACAAAGAAGAAAGTCCCTGTTCATCATCGGATGTCTGTTCTTTTTCCTTGGCGTATCGAACCTTGTGCGCCGGAAGCCATTGCCGCAAAATATGATTGAGACGAAATTTGTCTATAGGTTTTGACATATAGTCGTTCATTTGCGCATTCATCAAAATATCTTTAACCCCTTCAATGGCGTTTGCAGTCAATGCCACAATGACAAGAGAGTCCATACTATATTTTTCGCGCAATTTTATTGTTGTCTCAAGTCCATCCATATCCGGCATCATATGGTCCATAAATACTATATCGTAATATTTGGAATCTATCTTCTGGATGGCTTCCTTGCCGCTCAAGGCCGTATCGCAGACAATGCCGTACAGCCGGAGCAAACCTGAAGCGACATGGAGGTTGACTTCCATGTCGTCAACGACCAGCACGCTGGCCTCGGGCGCATTGACGAAGTCGTCTTCGGCGGCATCCAGGGCCATTTTTGAAGCATCGCCGACGACCAGCGGAAATTCGAGATGAAAAGCCGTTCCTCTGCCGTATATGCTTTTGACCTGTATGGTGCCGTCCATCATGGCGACCAGGCTTTTCGTGATTGAAAGCCCCAGCCCCGTCCCTGCGATGGCCCGGTTTTTGTTAAGGTCAACCCGGTCAAAGTCTTTGAAAATATTTGGTATTTCCTCAGTTTTTATGCCCACGCCGGTATCGATGATGTCAAAACAGAGCTTGCCGCCCGCAGCCTTGGCAATAAATGAAACGCCGCCCTTTTGGGTGAATTTCACCGCGTTGCCGATGATGTTGACAAGCACCTGGCGCAACCGGATGTCGTCGCCGTACACGCAAGGAGGCATGGCGCCCCGGATGTCCAGGCTGAAGGTGATGCCTTTGCTCTTCGCGGTAAATTCGAACATGGAACCGATATTGCGGAGCAGCTGCAGTATGTCGTAGTCCACCGAAACGATTTGCAGCTTGCCTGCTTCGATTTTTGAAAAATCGAGTATGTCGTTGATAATGCCCAGCAACGCCGATGAAGACACTTTGATGTCGTTCATATATTCCCGCTGGCGCTCGCTGAGATCCTCGTGCAGCAGAATGTCGGTCATGCCCATGATGGCGTTCATCGGCGTGCGGATTTCATGCGACATGTTGGAAAGGAACCGGCTTTTGGCGTAGCTTGCCTTTTCCGCCGCCTCTTTGGCCGCCAGCAAGTCGTTTTCCATCCTGACGTGCGGGGAGATGTCGATGCACATGCCGATAACGCGCAAGGCCTTGCCGTCCTTGTTCCGGATCGTGTTGCCGTAATTGCGGATGTGCCGTTCCGCGCCATCCGGAAGAAAAAGATGAAAGTCCCGGGCCAGAATGCCCGCATAAGGATCTCTTCGCAGCAAGCCTTTGATCACGTCGGGGCCGGTCGCGGACTGCACCGTTCTTTCCAGGTGGGAAACCAGCGCGTCAATGCTTATGACGCTCTTTTCCGGGTCAAAACCGAACAGCCTCGCGCACATGGCGTCATAGGTCATCTGCCGCGTATCGAAGGCTATTTCCCATACCCCGGCCTGCGAGGAGGTCAGGGCTATTTCCAGGCGTTCCTTGACCGTCTGGGTTTCTTTTTGAGCTTCCAGAATGTCGGTGACATCCGTGGAATGCTGCATATGAACCTTTTTACCGTCCATCCATTCGATGACGCTGTCGACATTCTTATAGTGGCGCCCGGTCACTGTATTGTGCTCTTCCCAAACCACGGAGGCCGAGGGGTTTTTTTGCAGGGTATAATTCGGACAGAACGAGCAGCGCTCGGTAAACCCGTCTTGAAACACCTGCCAGCATATTTTTCCGACAGCCTGTTCATCAAGGCCGAATCCCTGCCTCATTCTGTTGTTTATGAACAAAATTTCGTCCGTCTCCATATCGGATACGTATACGTACGCGTCCATGCCGTTAAGTATATTTTTCAATATGCTCAACATACCGGCGGCTTCACGCTGCACAAGTTTTATATCTGTTATATCTACAGCATATTGCAAATGAACTTTTTTACCATCGATCCAATCTATTATACTATCCGTCTTTTTATAATATCTACCTGTAACAGAATTATAATCCTCCCAGTCAACAGGAGTGTTATTGTCTTTAGCAAGTCTAAAAATCGGACAGAATGGGCATCTTTCGCTAAAACCCTTTTGAATTATTTTCCAACATTCTATTCCTATCGAATCGTTGTCGATATTAAATGTTTCTTTTATTTTTTTATTAATAAATAATATTTTATCCGTTTCCATATCTGAAACATATACACACGCGTCAAGTTCGTTGAGCATGTTTTCCAAAACGTTCCGCATGGTGTCTGATTTTGAGGCTGCACGGGTGTCCATTTTTTTCTCCCCCGCCGACTTGCGCTTTGGCCGGCGCATGGACGGCGCAATCCGTTTTTTATTCCCGAATGCGATTTTGTGATGATTCTTCGCCCGGATTGCCCTTCCCTGCGACATATACGATAAATGCAAACAAGGCGAGAGGAAGAGCGCCGGGAACCCCGTTGACATTCGGGCCATCCCGGCCTACTTCGCGTAATACGCGACGCGGCCTTCCGGCTTTTTCCCCGCCGCGCCATACGCAGGAGAACGCATGTTTCCCAACACCAAGAATATTCCCTTCTATACATTCGGCAAAGGTTCCCTCGCCCAACTCGGCGACCTGACGGCCCCCCGCCGCGCGGCCCTCGGAACTCCGGCGATCTTCTACGTGGATCATTACTTTGAGGGCAAAGACCTGATGCAACGCCTGCCCCTTGAAAAAGGCGACCAGGTGATCTTTGTGGACAGTTCCCACGAGCCCACGGTGGAAGACATCGACAGCTACGCGGCGGCCCTGAAAAACACGCTGGCCGGCAAGCTGCCCTGCTGCATGGTGGGCATCGGCGGCGGCGCCGCCCTGGACGTGGCCAAAGCCGTGGGCAACATGCTGACCAACCCCGGCCGGGCGGCCGATTATCAGGGCTGGGACCTGGTGAAAAACGCCCCGCCATACAAAATCGGGGTGCCCACCCTGTCCGGCACGGGGTCGGAAGCATCGCGCACCTGCGTTTTGACCAACATGGCCAAACGCCTGAAAATGGGTATGAACTCCAACCTGACCATGTACGACCAACTGCTGCTGGACCCGGAACTGACCCGCACCGTGCCGCGCGACCAGTTTTTTTATACCGGCATGGACACCTTCATGCACTGCATTGAATCGCGGGCCGGCAGTCACCGCAACGTGGTCGTGGACACCCTGTCGCTGGCCGCCATCAATCTGTGCGAAGACATCTTTCTGAATTCCGGCGACATGATGGCCGAGGAAAACCTCGAAAAAATGATGATCGCCTCCTATCTCGGCGGCATGGCCGCGGGCAACACGGGCCTGGTGCATCCCCTGTCCGCGGGCCTGGGCATCGTGCTGCACGTGCCCCACGGCCTTGCCAACTGTCACGCGCTGAGCGTGCTGAACGAATTTTATCCCAAAGAGCACGCCCAGTTCATGGCCATGATGGACAAGCAAAAGGTCTCGCTGCCGAAAGGCCTGTGCGCGAACCTTTCGGACGAGCAGCTTGAGTCGCTGTACCAGGGTTCCATAGTGCACGAAAAACCTCTGACCAACGCCCTGGGGCCGGACTTCAAAAAAATCCTGACCAAGGACAAGGTCATCGATCTCTTTCACCGCATGTAGCGCGGTTTTTTTCACGGGAGCACAAGACATGGACATGCAGGTCAATTTCAGCGGCAGAGCCCTGGATTACACCCAAGAAGAAATTGACGTGGTGCTGGAAGCTCTTAAAAAGGCCAACCCCCTGACCCAGGGACACTACCAGAACGCCTTTCAGGACAAGTTTCGCGCCTGGAGCGGCTCTCCGCACGCATTCGCCATGATGAACGGCACGGCCGCCCTGGAAATCGCCGCCCAACTCTGCCGCCTGAAAGAAGGCGACGAGGTGGTCTGCCCCAGCCATACCTTCACTTCATCCGCCTACCCCTTCGCCAAAAAGGGCGGCACGCTGGTCTGGGCGGACGTGGACCTGAAAAGCCGCGTGGTCACGCCCCAAAGCATCGAAAAGGTTCTCACGCCCAGAACCCGCGTCATCATCGTCGCGCACCTGTACGGCTATGTCGCGGACATGCCTCCCATCATGGACCTGGCGCAAAAGCGCGGCATACTGGTGGTGGAAGACGCCTGCCAGGCTATCGGCGCGGACATCGGCGGCGTCATGGCCGGCGCGTTCGGCGATTTCGGCATTTTTTCCTTTCACTCGCACAAAAACCTGACCACCTTGGGCGAAGGAGGCATGCTGGTCGTCAAAGAAAAGAAATACGCGGACATCATCCCCATGCTGCGCCACAATGGGCACTGCGCCTTTCCCTTCGAACGAACCGACTACTGGGCGCCGGCCATGGGCAACGTGGATTTTCCCGTGCTGGACGGCGAGCGGCTCTGGCCCAACAACTTCTGCCTCGGCGAAGTGGAATGCGCGCTCGGCGCCAAACAGCTGGACCGGGTCAAAGAAATCAACGCGCAAAAGCGCGCTCGGGCGCTGGCCTTCATCGACGCTCTGGCGGACTTTCCCGAACTGGAATTCCATCGGGTGAACTCCACCCGGCACAACTACCATCTGCTGGCCGCCCGCATGGTCGATACCGCGACCCGGCGCGACGATTTCATCCGTCGCATGCATGGCGAACACGGGGTCAAGTGCGTGGTGCAGTACTGCCCCCTGAACCGCTATCCCCTGTACCAGAAACTGGGCTTGGGCCGGGCGGACTGCCCCAACGGCGAGTTGTTTTACGACCACATGATTTCCTTTCCGTTCCAGCACAATCTGACCGAGGCCGAATTCGCGCACATGCTCTCCGCCGCCCGCAGCGTGCTCACGTTGCAGCGCGCCGGCGGCAGAAGCTGCTAGGATTATGAAATAGCGAGGGGGTGGAACCCCCTTGCGGGGTGCGGGACAGAGCCCCGCATGCGACATAGCCATGCGAAAAGTTTGCGTTGTTATACCGGCCATCAAGAAGAGCGCCGTCATTCCGGACCAGCTGGTCAAAAAGCTGGCCGGCAAGACGCTTATCCAGCGGGCGCTGGACACGGCCAAGGACTTTGCGGAAGGCGGCGACATTCATGTGGTCACTGACTCCGAAGAAATCAGTCTGATCTGCGAACGGGCCGGTGTGCGCTACTTTTACAACCCGAAATACGCCATCGCCAGCTTGAACATCGT
>JAVBRE010000095.1:0-9786 GCA_031548325.1 Desulfovibrionaceae bacterium | reverse complement strand
CATCATGCCCCTTGCGGGGGGCGCGGGGGGCAGAGCCCCCGGCTGGTGCAGCCCGGCCATGACTTCCAGCAGCAGTTTGCACCCGGCCTTGTCGATGGGCCGGTTGCCGGACCCGCACTTGGGCGAATGCACGCAAGCCGGGCAGCCTGTGTCGCAGGCGCAATCTGCCACCAGGTCCAGGGTGCGGGCGAAAAGCTCGTCGCCCCGGCTGAAGGCTTCGCGCGAAAGGCCCGCGCCGCCGGGCAGGCCGTCGTAGATAAACACGGCCGGGGCGCCCACCTGACTGTGCATGGGCGTGGAGATGCCGCCGAAATCGTTGCGGTCGGCCATGACCAGCAGCGGCAGCATGCCGATGGCCGCATGCTCCACCGCGTGAATGGCTCCCATGAAATGCAGGAGGGCGTTCTCCACGACAATGCGGGCCGGATCGGGAATATCGAACCAGATGCCCTCGGTTTCAAACACCAGGGGCGGAAATTCGAGAGGCACGACGCCAAGCAGCCTGCCGTCACGGGAAAAGCGTTTTTCGTAGCCGGTGATGGTTTCGGTCACCCGCAGCCTGCCCAGACGCATGGTTGCGCCCCACACGGATTTTACGGCTTCGATGCCGAGTATTTCCGTGTTTTTGTGCCCCCTGGTGCGGGTGTAGTAGGCGGGCCGCGCCGCAACCAGATATGCGGTCCGTTCCGCCAGGTCGAGCTTTTCCACTATGTAGCTTTTGCCCCGGTGCAGGTACACCGCGCCGGGATGGGCTTCGCGCATGGCACGATACCCGTCCACAGACCCGATCACCGTGCCGGACGCATCCTGCAAAGTGCAGCTCTGTCCGGCGCCGCGCAAATCGACGTGGCGCTGGGGGCGCTTTCTGGCGGCATGCAGCGAAAGCCCGTCGGCGCTACGCAGGACGAGGCCGTTTTCTTCCAGACGGGACAGAACTTCTCCGGCTGTCGGACTTCGCAGCCAGTCGGCGTCCGCACTTTCGGGCTTCAGGGGATGCTCGGCCGCGGCGCATTCCAGATGCCGTTCCAGGATCACCGGGTTTTCCGGGTTGACAACCGCGCATTCCGTGGGCCGGGAGAAAAAAGCCTCGGGGTTGCGCACGATATACTGGTCCAGAGCGTCTTCCTGGGCGACGAGCAGCACGGCTGATTCCCGCCCGCTTCGGCCCACGCGGCCGCCGCGCTGCAAGGTGGCCATGATGGTGCCGGGGTAACCCACCAGGATGCACAGGTCCAGCCCGCCGATGTCGATGCCCAGTTCCAGGGCGCTGGTGCTGATGACCGCCAGCAGCTCGCCGGACGCCATGCGCGCTTCGATGCCCCGCCGCTCTTCGGGCAAAAAACCCGCCCGGTAGGCGCTGATGCGGTTGGCGTAGGGGCCGGACTGTTCGGAAGCCCACAGGCTGATGAGTTCGGTCATGCGCCGGGACTGGGCGTAGACGATAGTGCGCAGATTTCTGGCCAGGGCCGCGCGCAAAAGATGGATGGCGGCCGTGGCCGGGCTGTCTTCGGGGTTGACGAAAATAAAATGCCGCCGGCCCTGGGGCGCGCCGCTTTCGGTGATGGGCAGGGCTTCCCGGCCGGTCAGTTTTTCAGCCAATTCCGCCGGATTGCCGATGGTGGCGGAACAGGAGACGAAGGCGGGCCTGGCCCCGTACAATCCGGCCAGCCGGGTCAGCCGCCGGAAGAGCTGGGCCATGTGCGCGCCGAACACCCCCCGGTAGCTGTGCACTTCGTCCACCACCACCAGGGACAAAGAGGCGAGAAAGGTGGTCCACCGGCTGTGATGGGGTAAAATGCCCAGGTGCAGCATTTCCGGGTTGCTGATCAGCACCTGGGGCGGGTTGTCCCTGATCTTGCGGCGAAAATGGTCCGAGGTGTCCCCGTCGTAGACTGCGATGCGGGGCCGGGCGGCGGCGGGCCAGTGTCGCGTCAGGCTGGTGAAGGCTTGCAACTGGTCCTGGGCCAGGGCTTTGAGCGGAAAAAGATAGAGTGACGTGGCTTCGGGATCGAAAAGCAGGCGGTCCAGAACCGGCAGGTTGTAAATCAGGGATTTGCCGCTGGCCGTGGGGGTCGCGACCACCACGTTGCGGCCCGCGCGCACCATGTCTGTGGCCAGCGCCTGATGCGAGTACAGGCGGGAAACGCCCATGGCCGCGAGCACTCCGGCCATGGCCGCGCTCCACGGCTTTTTCGGCTTTCCGAATCTGGCCGGAAGCGCCTCCATGACCCGGTGGTGGGTGACCTGCCGGCCGAAACGCTCGGATGCGAGCAAAGAGGCAATATAATCTTCCAGAGCCGGAAAACCCGGCCGCCCGAAGAACGCCGTCTCTTGCCCGGCGCATGTTGCGCTTTCACAATCAGCCATAACGGCAATCGTAGTCTTTCCGCCTGTAAATGAAAAGAGCGCCGCGAATACGAATAGTATTTGTATCGCTTAGAGCAATTTCACTTTGAAATTGCTCGGCAGACGCGAAGCGGGTCATTTGGTTTGTATAATTTCACTCTGTTATATGAATTCGATGGCATGTTTGGCAAATCTCGAATTGTGCAATTTCAAAGGTAAAATCTCCAGAGGCAGCCCTACGGCAGGCGGATAAGCTGCCCCGCCCTGAGAGGGGTTTTCGGGCTGAAGCCGTTCAGCCTTGCCAGCGCCGCCGCCGTGGTGTTGTTGGCCCTGGCCAGACCGCTCAGGGTGTCTCCGGCCTGAACCACGGCGAATCTGCCCTTGGCTTCAGCCGTGGCGGTCTTTTTTTGCGCGGCGGCATGCACCTGCGCCGGACGCGGAGGGTCGGCCCGCAAGGCCATCCCCTTTCCCCCGGCGAGACGCAAGCTGCGGCCGACTTGCAGCTTGGTCTTGGCGGTTATGCTGTTGACCCGGCACAGGTCTTCAACGCTGCAACCGTTGGCCCGAGCCAGAGAGTACAGCGTATCGCCCGGTTGCACCGTGATGAAAGGCCCTCCGCCGTCCCTGCCCGCGGCGCGGGCGGGCCGCGCTTCCGCTTCAGCCGGGGGCGTCTGCTCCACAGGACCCGAAGCCGCAACATCCTGTCTTTCAACCGGAATACGAACTTTTTGGCCCAGACGCAGTTTCGCGTTCGGATCAATGTCGTTGGCGTCGCAAATGGCGTCCACGCTCGTGCCCCAGCGCAGGGCCAGCTCATACAGAGTATCGCCGGCCGCGATGGTGTGCGTGCCTTTGGTCGCGACCGTCCTGTTTCGGGACGCCTGTTCGCCGGGCAGCAACCTGGCCGCCGTGGTCCGGGCCGCGCGGGACGAGCCGGGAACAAGCAGATATTCCCCAACCTTCAGGCTGTTGCTCGTCTTGCCGTTGGCTCTGCGCAGCAGGGCCGTGCCGGTTCCGCTGCGAGCGGCCAGAGCGCCCATTGAGTCGCCCCTGCGCACCCTGTGCTCGCGCCAGCCGGCATACACGCCGACATTCTTGTCCGCCAGCCAGGCTCTGGCCTGCGACTCGCGGTCCTGAGGCACATAAACGGTGGACGCGGCGCCCGGCGGGCTGATCTGTCTGCGATAGGCGGGGTTGAGCACGCTGAACTGGTCCCAGCTCAGGCTGGCGGAACGGGCGAAAACGCCCAGTTCCACCCCCGGCGGCATGTTCAGGGGGGCGACGGCAAGTGCTTTTTGGGGATCAGGCGTCGCAAAGTTCAATTTTTCCAGATTGCGCATGATCTTGGCCACGGCCAGAAAACGCGGCACGTACTGCTGAGTTTCGTCCCGCAGTTGGGCTTTGTCGTTCAGCAGGTGGTTCTTGCGGCAGATTTCAAAAAAGGTCGTGGCCTCGGTGCCCGAGAGCGCCCTGCCGATTTTGCCTTCGCCGGCGTTATAGGCGGCCACGGCCAACAGCCAGTCGCCGAAGTACTCATGCAATTTCAAAAGATAGGAGGCCGCCGATTCCGTGGCCTTGAAAGGGTCGCGGCGCTCGTCCAGCCAGCGGTCCTGGGACAGGCCGTACTTTTTTCCGGTAAAAGGCATGAACTGCCACATGCCCCCGGCTCCGGCCGGAGAAACCGCGTTGGGGTTGAATCCGCTTTCCACATAGGCCAGATAGGCCAGTTCCTCCGGCAGGCCCCGCGACCTGAACACCTCTTTGATATAAGGCAGGTACGGTTCACTGCGCAGCAGATAGCGCTCGAAAGTGCGCCGGTTCTTATGCGTAAAAAATTTGAAGTGCAGTTCGACCAGATGCTTTTCTTCTTCCGAAAGCCCCGCATCCAATTCACCGGTGCTTTGAAAGGCGGCCAGTTCGACCGGGGTCAGCGGTTCGCCGTCGTCCAGGGGTTGATAGGGCGCGTCCACGGTTTCTTCCGGCGCGTCAATGCCGAAGGTGCCGTCGGACAGAGATGGGTCGGGCTGGTTGTGAGAGGCGCAGCCCGAAGCGGCAAACAACGCGAAAAACGAAAGAAGCAGGAAAAATCGGGAGATGCGGAAAGAAAAACGAAAGGTTTGGGGCATATGTATTCCGAATGGAGCGCAAAGAAGCCTGTTTGCGCCCTGCGGGCTTGCATTGGACGGAAGTTGAGGGTACCTGATTGGCAGGCATACACTATCCGCCGCTCCACGGCAATAGAAAGCGCCCCAACCGAATCATTGCCGCAGTGAGAAATTATCATGAGCGAACGCCGTTTTCCAGCTCCTGCCCCCAGAGACGGAACGCCCGCCCAAAAATCCGGAACTGCCGCGCAAGCGCCCCGCAAACCCGGAGCTCCCGCGAAGCACGCCCGAAAAGCCGAAGAACCGCCCGCGCGAAAAACCGGCTATGAAGGCGCGCCCAAAGCTCCGGCCGAAGCGGACGGGCATTTGCAGCCGGGTCTCAAGCCCGTGCTGGAACTGCTGGAGCAAAGCCCCGGCACCATTGACACCGTTTTCGTGCGCAAAGGCCGTAAGGATGCTGAAAGCGACCGCATTCTTGACCTCTGCCGCGAGGCCAACGTGCGTTTCGCTCTGGTGGACGACGCATTTCTCGCCCGCCTGTACCCCGGTCGCCACCAGGGGGCCATCGCCCGCCTGTTCGCCGCCGGGTTTCACGATCTGCCGGACCTGCTGGAATCGGCCTGCGATGCGCCCCTGCCTCTGCTGCTGGCCCTGGACCAGGTGCAAGACCCCGGCAACGCGGGCGCCCTGGCCCGCACCCTATACGCCATGGGCGGCGGCGGGCTGATCGTGCCGCGCCACAACGGCGTCTATCTGGGGGCTGCGGCGGCCAAGGTGTCCGCCGGAGCTCTGGAAAAATTGCCCGTAGCCAAGGTGGCCAACCTGGGACAGGCCCTGGACGAAGCGGAAAACGCCGGCTTTACCCTGTACGGCGCATGGTCCGGCCCGCACCCCGAACCCGCGCGCCTTGAAAATGCTCTTACCTTCATCCCCCGCCTGCCCGCGGTTCTGGTGTTGGGCAGCGAAGAATCGGGGCTGCGCCCCCACATAGCCAAACGCTGCTCGTCCCTGTTGCGCATTCCCCTGGCCCGCGACTTTGACTCGCTGGGCGTGGCCCAGGCCGGGGCCATCATCGTCAGCGCCTTTGCCGCCAGGGGCGCGGGCAAAGGGCGATCATGAGCGGCGCAGGCGACTTCGCGCAATACCCGTCCCTCGCTCTGATCTCACAGAACGAACAGCGCAAGGGTTTCGTCATGTTGCTGTGCGTGTACACCATGTGGGGCCTTTTGCCCCTGTACTGGAAGCAGCTGACCCACGTGCCGCCCATGGAAGTGCTTTGCCACCGCGCGTTCTGGGGATTTTTTCTGGTGCTGGGCCTGCTCTGGCTTCGGGGCGGACTCTCCGAAATCATGCAGATCGTCCGCAACCGCCGCAGCCTCTTGTTCATGACCGGGTGCAGCGTCGTCCACATGTTCAGCTGGGGTTTTTACATCTGGGCCATCAGCGCCGGCCGTATCGTGGAAGCAAGCCTGGGCCAGTATATTCTGCCCTTGCTCAGCGTGTTCTTCGGCTTTCTGCTGTTCAAGGAACGCCCCCGACACGGCCAATGGGTGGCCATCATCATTGCCGCCACGGGGGTTCTGGGCATGGTTCTCTGGTACGGCACCCTGCCCTGGGTCGCGCTGCTCACGGCGGGTTCCGCCGTGCTGTTCGCCATTTTGCGCAAGCAGGCGCCGGTGGGGGCCATACCCGGCCTGGTGCTGGAAATGGCCATTTCCGCCCCGGTGCTCTGGGGCTATCTGCTCTGGTTGGCTCTTACCGGCCAGGGCGCTTTCGGCAGCACCCTCAGCTTCAGCGAGGACCTTTGGCTGATCGGGGCGGGCATCGTCACGGTCGTTCCCCAGATGGGCTACGCCTTCGGCCTGTGCCGAGTGCCCCTGACCACCCTCAGCCTGTTGCAGTACATCAACCCCACGGGCAATTTTCTGGTGGGCGTTTTTCTGTTCGGCGAACATTTCACCCCGGACAGGATATTCGGCTTTTGCTGCATCTGGCTGGGCCTGGCCGTTTTCACCTATGACGGCTGGCTGGTTCTGCGGGGCAAGACACACGGCGACCGCGTCTTTTCGTCTGTACAGAAAAAGATCATGTGATATCATGGACGCCGGAGCGGACATTGCAAGATCGTTCTGCGTGAGCACGCTCCAGGCTGTGCTTTGAACATCGCTGCTGTTTTCATCCGGCGGCCCGTGGCCACCGTGCTGCTGACCCTGGCGATAGCCCTGGCCGGCGCCGTGGCTTACACCCTGCTGCCGGTTTCGCCCCTGCCGCAAGTCGATTTTCCGACCATCTCCGTTTCCGCGTCCCTGCCCGGAGCCAGTCCAAAAACCATGGCCGCGTCCGTGGCCACGCCGCTGGAACGGGCGCTGGGCCGCATCGCGGGCATCACCGAGATCACCTCCTCACGCGGGCTCGGCAGCACGCGCATCACCATCCAGTTCGACCTTGACCGCAACATCGACGGCGCGGCCCGCGACGTGCAGGCCGCCATCAACGCGGCCCTGTCCGAACTGCCAGCGGGCATGCCCAACAACCCCACCTACCGCAAGGTCAACCCGGCGGACGCGCCGATTCTGATTCTGGCCCTGACCTCGCAGTCCATACCCACGGAACAGCTGTACGACCTGGCTTCCACCGTGCTGGCCCAAAAATTGTCCCAGGTTTCGGGCATCGGCCAGGTTTCGGCCTGGGGCGGCTCTTTGCCCGCCGTGCGCGTCGAACTGAACCCCGGCCAGGTCCACCAGTACGGTCTGGCTCTGGCCGACGTGCGCCATACGCTGCGAAACGCCAACGCCAACAAGCCCAAGGGCCTTCTTGAGGCGGGCGACGTTTCCTGGCAGCTTGCGGTCAACGACCAACTGTTTCGGGCGGCGGAATACAAAAGCCTGGTCGTGACCTACAAAAACGGCGCGGCCGTGCGCGTGGGCGACCTGGGCGACGTGCTCGATTCTGTGGAAAACGTGCGCAACCTGGGCCTTGCCAACGGCAAACCCTCGGTGCTGCTGGCGTTGTTCCGTCAGCCGGGCGCCAACATCATCAGCGCCGTGGATGCGGTGAACGAGACCCTGCCCTTTTTGCAGGCCTCCATGCCCGATGCCGTGGACATGAGTGTGGTTTCCGACCGCACCCCCACCATCCGCTCGTCCCTTATGGAGGTGCAGCGCAGCCTGTATCTGGCCGTGATTTTGGTGGTGCTGGTGGTCTTCGTTTTTTTGCGCAGCCCCAGAGCGACCTTCATTCCCAGTGTGGCCGTGCCGGTGTCGCTCATCGGCACCTTCATGGGCATGTATTTGTGCGGCTACAGCCTGGACAACCTCTCGCTGATGGCGCTGGCCATCGCCACGGGCTTTGTGGTGGACGACGCCATCGTGGTGCTGGAAAACATCTCCCGCTATCTCGAGCAAGGCCGCTCGCCGCTTGAGGCCGCCTACATCGGGGCCAAAGAAGTGTCATTCACGGTCATTTCCATCAGTTTGTCCCTGATCGCGGTCTTCATTCCCATCCTGTTCATGGGCGGCATCGTGGGCCGCCTGTTCCGCGAATTCGCGGTGACTTTGTCCATCGCCATCATGGTCTCTCTGGTCCTGTCCCTGACCACCACCCCCATGCTGTGCGCCTATCTGCTCAAGCCCAGGATTCCCATGGCTCTGGGCGACGGCAGCGCCCCCATCGAGGCCCCGGTCGTACGCTCCGCGCGGCTGCGCGCCTTTTTGCTCCGCCTGGGCGGGCTGTACCTCATCCTGCAGCGCGGCTACCAGCGCAGCCTGGACTGGGTGCTGGCCCACAAGCGCTGGGTGCTGCTGTTCTGGGCGGCCACCATCGCCTTTAACGTGCACTTGTACATCACCGTGCCCAAGGGGTTTTTTCCGAACCAGGACACCGGCCGCATGATGGGATTTATTCAGTCGGACCAGAGTATTTCTTTTCAGGCCATGCGGGTGAAACTCTACCAGCTCATGGAAATCGTGGGCGCCGACCCGGCCGTGGAAGCCGTTGCCGGCTATGCCGGCGAAGGGTCCAGTGGCGCCGGAGCCTTTATCACCCTGAGGCCCCTGTCCGAACGCAAAATTTCGGCGGACGAAGTCATAAACCGGCTGCGGGGCAAGCTGGGCCGCATTCCCGGCGCACGGCTTTTTTTGCAGTCCGCCCAGGACATCCGCGTGGGCGGGCGCTCTTCAAGGGCCAGCTATCAGTACACTCTGCAAAGCGACGACCTGGAAGAACTGCGCAAATGGACGATCAGCCTGACCAACGCCCTGCGCTCAGAGCGCATTTTGCAGGACGTGAACAACGACCAGGAAGACGCGGGCTTGCAGACCAGCCTGGTCGTCGACCGCGATTCCGCCAGTCGCCTGGGTCTGACCATGAACGCCATCGACAGCGCGTTGAACGACGCTTTCGGCCAACGCCAGGTTTCCGTCATGTACAAGGACCGCAACCAGTATCATGTGGTCATGGAAGCCGCGCCCGTCTTCTGGCAGGGTCCCGAAGGTCTGCGCGACATCCGCGTGCCGGCAAGCGACGGCAGCCTGGCGCCGCTTGGGTCTTTCGCCCGCTACGAGCCCACCAGGGCCCCCTTGCGGGTCAACCACCAGGGGCAGAGCGCCTCGGCCACCATATCCTTCAACCTGTCTCCCGAAATCTCTCTGTCCGACGCCACAGCCCGCATCGACGCGGTGAAAGCCTCTCTCGGCATGCCCGCCTCCGTGCGCAGCAGTTTTCAGGGCACGGCCAAAGTCTTTCAGGATTCGCTCCGCACCCAGGGTCTGCTCATCGTGGCGGCCCTGGTCACCTTGTATATCGTGCTGGGCGTGCTGTACGAAAGCTACATCCATCCCATTACCATTCTCTCGACCCTGCCCTCGGCCGGGGTCGGGGCCATTCTGGCCCTGCGCGCCTGCGGCTTGGAATTCACGGTCATCGCCCTGATCGGAGTCCTGTTGCTGGCCGGGCTCGTCAAGAAAAACGCCATCCTGCTTATCGACTTCGCCATCGAGGCCGAACGCAAAGACGGCCTTTCTCCTGAGGAAAGTATCCGTACGGCCTGTTTTTTGCGTTTCAGACCCATCATGATGACCACCATGGCCGCGCTGCTGGGCGCGGTGCCCCTGGCTCTCGGCACCGGCGACGGCGGGGAGCTGCGGCGGCCGCTGGGCATTTCCATCGTGGGCGGACGGATTATGAGCCAACTTTTGACCCTTTACACCACTCCGGTGATTGACCTGTACCTGGACCGTTTTCGGCTCTGGGTCAAAGCCCGCCGCGCCTTGCGCCGGGCCAGATCTAAGTCCCCTTGACCCGTGATAGGGTAGGATCTATTGGGTATGTCTATGCG
>JAVBRE010000067.1:0-7259 GCA_031548325.1 Desulfovibrionaceae bacterium | reverse complement strand
CCTTGTCCAGGCCGAACTGAATGATCACGGTGGAGTCCGTTCCACCTTCCACCTGGAACTGCTTGGTGCTGATGGCGTCGGGGTCGGCGGCCAGAGTCGAATCCACGTCCCAGGACACGCCGAGAGCGGCCTGATAGGCCGGCTCCCCCGTCTTGTGGCCGGAAAAAATATGCTGGCCGTTGTATGTGGTGTTGGCCAGATTCAGAAGTTCCATAAAATGCCCGCGCAGAGCATCGCCCATGGACCCTCTGTTATCCGCGTCATAGGTGCCGGTGGACCCCTGTTCCAGAAGGGTTCTGATTTCGGAAAGCACTTCCTGCACCTGGATCAGGGTCGTATCCGCCAGTTCCAGCCAGCCGGAAGCTTCGCTGACGTTGCGCTTGTAGCGGTCGATGTTGTTCAGGGACGAACGGTATTGCAGAATGCGCGCCATGCCCGCCGGGTCGTCCGAAGGCTTGTTGATCTGCTTTTCCGTGGCTCCCTGAAGGTTCGATTCCATCAGATCAACCAAGCCTTTGTTCATGTTGGTGATCATCGAGGAATACATCTGGCGCTGGGATATGCGGATACTCATGGTCGCACCTCTTGCCTACTGCTTCAGGCCGAGAATTGTCTGCAGCATCTGGTCGGCGGTGGTGATCAGTTTCGCCGCCGCCTTGTACGAGTTTTGAAAACGCACCAGGTTGGTCATTTCTTCATCCAGGTTGACCCCGGCGGCTTCATCCTGTTTGTCTTTCAGGTCCTGGGCCATGGCCCCGTAAAGGCCGGCGTTGTATTTGGCCGTGGCCGTGTCGCCGCCGACCTTGGCCACCAGTGTGGCGTAAAAGCCGACCAGGGTCTGACTCGTGGCGCTTGATGTCGCCGTGCCGATGGAAACTTTTTTGTTGGCCAGCTGGGCAATTTCCAGGGCGCCGATGGTGTCGCCCGGGTTGCCTTCGGCCGCGCCGTTGATGCGGCCGGCGTTGATCAGGTTCAGGTTGTGCACGATATCGTCGCGCACCGCCATGTCGCCGGCGTGCTCGCCCTTGAAAAAGGTGTTGATGCCAAGCCCCGCCAGCAGACCGCAAGTGTCGTCCGCGAAACCGAACTGCACGTTGGGATCGTCGCTGGAGATCTGCAGGCGGCCGTCCACGATGTTCGCGGAAAGCGTCAGCGTGTTGCCGTTTTTGTCCATCACGGAAAAGCCGTTGATGGCCGTGACCACATCGTCCAGCGAGACGATGTTGGGGTCAAGATTGTTGGGAAACAGGGTTTCCAGACCGTTGGGACCGCTCAGCAAAGGCTCCCCGGTGGTCTTGTCGTAAAATCCGATGCTGATATTGCCTTCCTGCAACCTGCCCGCCCAGACCAGTCCGCTCTGGCTGCTGTTCAGCGGCACGGAGCTGTTGGACACACTATAGTCGCCCAGCACGGACGCGAGTTTTTCAAGCCCCACGCCCTGGCTGTGCAGGCGGTTGACTTCCCAGGTCAGCGACTGGGCAAAGGCGTCCAGGCGTTCGCGGTACTGGGCCAACTGGTTGTCGCGAAAGTCGAAATAGGATGTGATGGTGCCGGCGGTCAGGCGGCGGTCGTTGGCCGTGCCGTCGCCCAGCGCCTGCGGGGTCACGTTGACCAACCCGGTGGTAGGCGAATTCCAGTAGATGCCGGATTTGGGCATGATTTCAAAACGGTCGCCCACGCTGAGCTGTGATCCCGCGTCAAAGGATATTTTCAGATCCTTGACCCCTACCTGGTTGGCCGTGTCGGTGGCGGGAAAAGTCGCGATGCTGCCGTCCGAATTTTTCAGCCAGGTCCGGCCGCCGTCCAGAGAAACCTGGTACATGGCCGTGCCCGCGGGCGGCGGCACATCGCCGGTGGTGTCCACGTCGCCGGCCGTCACCACCTTGACGGTGTATTCGTATTCGTCGGACCCCTGAAAATGGATGTCGCCGGTATAGGTCGGATTGCCGACGGGGTTGAGATACTTCTCCGAGCGCGGTCCCAGAAATTCGAAGGAATAGGCGACGCCTTCGTCCACCAGGGTCATGCCGCTCTTGGTGTTGACCACATAATGGCCTTCACCGCGGTCGATGACGTCGATGTCGACGATTTCCGCCAGTTCGCGCACCTTCATGTCGCGCTGGTCCATCAGCGTGTTGGGGTTGTTGGACCCGGGTATGCTGTGGGTGTTGATCTGCTTGTTCAGCGCGGCGATTTCCTGCATCAGCTGGTTGGCCCGGTCAATGTCGACCTGGATCAGGCCGTCCATCTGCCGCTGCATATAGGCCATGGCCTGATCGTTCTCGCTGACGAAGCCAGCCAGCATTTCGGCGTTGGAAAGCAGCGCTTCGCGGTTGGAAGAACTGGCGCCGTCCTGCGAAAGCTGCTGCCAGCTGTTGAAAAATTCGTCCAGGGCCGAGGCCACGCCCGGCGCGTTGGATTCGTTGAACAACGATTCGACGGAAGACAGCAGTTCTTTCTGTTCCGCCCAGCGCGTGGCCTGCGAGGATTTGCTGAGATAGGCCTTTTCCACAAAACGGTCGAACATGCGGTACACTTCCGCGGCCCGCACGCCCTGCCCCATCTGGCCGGGAGAGTAGTCCAGCGAAGGGTATTCCTCAAAACGCACCTTCTGCCGTGAATACCCTTCGGTATTCACGTTGGCGATATTGTTGCCCGTGGTCTGAATGGCGGTCTGGTTCGCGAACAGCGCACCGGCCCCGATGTTCAGAACGGCGTTTATGCTGCTGGCCATTTACATTCTCCCATGAATAAGGGCCGCTTCGGGTCTGTGGGCGCGATAGGTGCCTTTGGCGCCGTACACCATCTGCTGTTTGGGCACGATGTTGTCGTACAGATAGGTCATCAGTTCGTGATTCTGGTCCAGAAGCGCCAGGGACAACTGCGTATTGTAACCGGCCTGGCGGGCGGCGCGCTGCTCTGCGTCGTCAATGGCCGCCAGCAGTTTTTTGACCGCCTCTCCTTCTTCCGGGGACAACAGATCCGCATATTCCGCCGCCTTGGTGCCCTGCATGATTTCCTTGACTTCCATGCGCTCGGACGCCAGTTGGCGGAGCAGTTCATGGATGGAAAATTCCAGGCTGGTGACGGCGTCGGTGTCGCCTGTCTGAAGCAGGGAAAATTCTTCCTCAAGCAGGCTTTCCAAAAGTTCCATGCCTTTCCACTGCCGGACAAGATTGCCGTGTATATGTGCGAAATCAGCCATTGTTCTCTCCTGTTCCGAGCCTGTTGCCGCGTCGTTTTTCCGGGGTACGGGGCTCTCCTCGCCGTCCTTTCCGGTCAGGGCTTGCGGGGATGTTTTTCTGTTTTATGCAAATTTCGCACCATTACTTATACATTTCTGTCCAACCGGACGGCGGGAGCCGTCTGCATCACGCCGGCCGCACCGGCCGCACCGGTCGCGCCGGTCGCGCCGGCCAGGCCGCCGTCGGAGGTCAGGGCCTGAGGACCAGCTGACGGAGTCCGCGCCGAAGCAGCCGGGTCCGTACCGGTTGCGGCGGGCGCGCCGGGAATGCCGGGCGTGTAGCCGGGGTATCCGTTGGTCCTGCCGGAATACGAGCGGTTGTTCGCATTGGAGGTCTTATGCGTGGAAGCGCCCTTGCGCGACACCGGCCGGGCCTTGCCCGGAGCGCTGACCTTTTGGGGCATGGGCGTCACGGAAAAGACGGGGCGTTCGCTCGGCGCCTGGGCCGCTCCCGCCTGCGCCGCCGGCGCGACCGGCCGCGCAAAGGCCTGGGCCACGGTCATGGGCGCGAAAGCTTCAGGGGAATAATCGGGGTCCATGACCTGCCGTTCGTTTTCCAGTTCGCTCAGGGCCTGTTCCATAACGGTCCTGGCCGGATCATAGCCGCTTTTCTGCGCTTCTTCTTCGGCCTGTGAATACAGTTCTTCTTGCGAGAGCGCCTCTTTACGGGTCTCGGCCCTGGCGGCGCCTTCCTGCGCCGGAGAAATGGCCAGGGGCGCGCGCAAAGCGCCGGGCCCCGTCGAGCGGCTGGTCTTGCTCAGCTTCTGGCTGAGCTGCTGCTGCAACATGTCGGCAAGCCCTATGCCGCCCGCCGAAGTCATTTTTTTGGCAAGCTCCACATCGAACATGGACTGGTAGGCTTCTTCGTCCTTGCTGTGCAGGTAGCCCTCTTTTTTCACATTTTTGCGCATCTGCTCCCACATTTTCTGCAGGAAGATGGATTCAAAACCCTCGCAGGCCTCGCGCAGCTTTTTGTCGCTGTCCTTGCCGTCGCCCAGCCTTTTCTTCAGACCGTCAACGGCCAGCTTCTTCTGCACCAGATCGGACGCGCCGGCGGCGTCCATGGCCATTTGCGGATCAGCGGGACCGGTGGTCATTTAAATCACCTCCAGGGTCGCGTGCAGCGCCCCTGCCGATTTCAGGGTCCGAAGAATGGAAATCAGGTCGCGGGGCGTTGCGCCCAGTGAATTCAGGCCGTCCACCAGCTCTTGCAGGGTGGCTCCTTCAACCACGTTGAGATTGCGCCTCTCTTCGCGGGCGGCAATGTCGGTGCGCGGCGTGGCCACCGTCGTGCCGGCGCTGAACGGGCCGGGCTGGGACACGTCCGCGCCTTCGGACACCGTCACCTGCAAATTGCCGTGAGAAACGGCCACGCGAGAAATACGCACTTCGCGCCCCAGAACCACGGTGCCGGTCTTTTCGTCCACCACCACCCGGGCGGCGGAATCGGGCGTGATTTCGATGTTTTCCAGCGACGCCATAAGAGGCACCATATTGTTTCTGAAATCAGAAGGAATTTTCAGCTCCACCGTGGAAATATCCAGAGCGCGGGCGAAATTGCCGCCAAGGGCGCCGTTCACCCGGTCCACCACCTGGTTGGTGGTAGAAAAATCCGCGCCGTGCATGGCCAGAGTCAGGGTTTCCTGGCTGTTGAACTTGAAAGGCACCGCCCGCTCCACAATAGCCCCACCGGGCACAAGACCCACGGTGGTCACGTTTTTGGTGGCCCGCGCGGCTTCTCCGGTCACGCTGAAGCCGCCGATGGCCATCGCGCCCTGGGCCAGGGCATAAATTTTGCCGTCCACGCCTTTAAGCGGCGTTTGCAGCAAAACCCCGCCCAGCAAACTGGTGGCGTCGCCCATGGACGAGACGGTCACGTCCAGTCTGGCGCCGGGCTTGGCGGAAACGGGCATTTTCGCCGTCACCATGACCGAGGCCACGTTTTTGGGTTTGAGCACCTTCTGGTCCACGGCCACGCCCATGTTTTCCAACAGGTTGACCATGGAGCGCATGGTGAAGGTCGAATCCTTCTTGTCGCCGGTGCCCGAAAGCCCCACCACCAAGCCGTAGCCGACCAGCTGGTTGTCGCGAACGCCGCTGAAGGATGCGACGTCCTTGATGCGCACGGCCTGGGCCGGCAACGGCGACAAAGCCGCCAGGACGAACAAAAACAGAAGGACCGGCAGAATGCGGATGCGTGTGGCGTGTATGCTGATCATGTCAACCTCGCTGCTGATTCGGCTTGCGCCAAAAACTTGTCTTGCGACATGACTTAGCAATTATGATGCCAGACGCTGAAAAACGAAGCGCCGCGCCGAAAAAGACCGGCGCGGCAATGGGGGGCGCAAGGCGCGCCCCAGGACGTTGTCAAAGTCCCCGCTCTCGCGAACGGGGACTTTGGCGGCGGTCTACGGAAAGGAGCCCAAGCTCCTTTCCTTTTGACATGAGGGCTGTTGCTATTGTCGGTGCATGCCGCAACGCACCTCCCCATAGAGTCTGCCACAATGCTGCTCCGGGAAACAACCCGCTGGAATCGACGCAACTTACCGGATCATCAATACAATAGTCATACAGATCGTGGTCCCCGCCGGTGTCGCCCAGCGGGTCCGGGGCCGTGAAGCGCCCCGCGCCGGGATCATAATCCCAGAGCAAAGAAAGCAGAAAAAGAATGATGCTCTAATATATACTTCGCTTGCATGTTTTATACAATATCTATAATCGCTTGAATTTCTCGCACAAAGCCAAATATAAAAAGTATAAAAACGATAGGAAATAAGTCATATTCGGAACAATTAAAAGTTATAATAGCTATAATTATAAAAAAACAATGAATTGCTTGTATATTTTTTTTATTCATCAACCAAGAGTAATATTTAATATTTTTCCTGACATAAAACATCTCTTTTTCATTTAGTGACATTAATATTTTATCAATATATATAAAATTAGATGAAACATCACCCATACTGTTGTTATTTTCTATAATAATTTTTTTCTGCAATATATTGCTATCATTATATGTAATATATCCTATCAAATTTTTTATCTTTACACATTTTATTATTAAATAAAAAATAATGATAGGTATAAAAAATATTGAAAACCATATTAGCGTCAATATTATTTTATACTGGATATTATCAAAAAAATTAAAGAACCATTGAAGTGAATATATTGCTGAGATTGAAAAAATAAATATAAGTTCAGATAAAAGAAGATTGAATGTTGTTTTGATAGAAATTCGCAACATACACCTCTCTACATTGATGGAATGTTTACTGCGTATGTTCCGGAATATATGCCGGAACATACGCATCAGCTACCTGCATATTCTGTTTTTTTTAGACAGGCATCAATGCCGCCGCTAGTCTTGCCCTTCTTCTTGTTTTCTCTTTATGAGCCTGTATGTATTCCAAAGCTTGTTCGGAGATCTTCCCATGATGGCCGCATCCTTTATGGCTTCCATCGCGTATGAGCCAGCCTCCATCACTCCGCTACGCGCCGTCATGCTTTCATCACCATCTTTTATGCTTTTTGCCTTATCGGCAATCCATGCGGCTCCATATGCACCGACCGCAGCAATGCCGGCGGCGCCGAGCTTGGCTAACGCGAACGCCAGCAGAGGCGGAAAGAGCCCCGTGGGGTCGTTCAGGGTCACCGGGTCATCAATACAATAGTCATACAGATCGTGGTCCCCGCCGGTGTCGCCCAGCGGGTCCGGGGCCGTGAAGCGCCCCACAGTGGGATCATAATCCCGATACCCGAAGCGGACAAGGCCCATGTCGGAATCCGTCAGACCCCCGGCAAAGCCTATGGGCATGAACAGGTCCGGCAGCGTGTCGTGAAGGATGACGCCGAAGCTGTCCCGCGAAACTTCTTTGACCACCCGCCCTTTCGCGTCCGTCAGAATTTTGAGCGTGCCCACCTGGTCGCAGCCGCAGAAAAGATCCAGCTTGCCGCCCTGCCTGTCGAGCAGTTCGCGCAGCCGGTCGCCCCGTTCCCGCGCGACCATGGC
>JAVBRE010000097.1:0-3361 GCA_031548325.1 Desulfovibrionaceae bacterium | reverse complement strand
ACTTGTCCCCGCAGGTTGATGACCCCCGCGACAAAAGAAGGCGCGGCCGGAAGTTTCGCCGGGGTGGAAAAGCGTATAACCTCCTGCACGGTCAGCGTCGGCACGACGAATTCTTGCTCGCCCAGAAAAAAACCTACCATCAAAAGCTCCGTTTCCCGGCGCAGTTGCTGGTCCAGGCTTTCTTCCGCCGGAAGTTCGACCGAAACGGGGGCGGTTGGCGCTCCGTCTGTCCCGGGCGAGGCTATGCCCAGCGACTGCAATGTTCTGGCGGCATCGACACCCATGTATTTTTCCATGAATGCCCGTTCCGCTTCCGTAAACTCGCCCGGTTTCGCATCCGGCGGCAGATCGACGGAAAAATCCTGCTCCTGAAAATACTGTTCGGGTGATTTTTTCATAGGGCAAGAATCTCCGCCGCTAATTCTTCATATTCCTTGGCGCCTCGGGTTTCCGGATCTATTTCATAAATAACCCTGCCCATGGCGCTTGCTTCACGAAACCGCGTATCAATGCCGATAATGGTCCGAAACATTCGATTGCCCATCTTCATTTCCAAAAGTTCCAGTACCCGGTGGCAGGCTTTGGCTCTGCGATCGTACATGGTCGCAAGGGCGCGGTAGCAAATGGGGCTGGGCAACACTTTGTTCAGAATCTTTATGGTGTCAAAAAGCAGCTTTAACCCGTGCAACGCCAAAAAATCCGTCTGAATGGGTATAACCAGCATGTCGCAGGCGACCAGCGCGTTGACCAGCAAAATCCCCACATGCGGCGGGCAATCTATCACAACAAAGTCGTATTCCGAACGGATCAGCGACAAAGCTTGCTGCAGGATCGCGCCCTTGCCTTTGCGGCCGCGCAGGTCCGTTTCAAGTTCCGACAGCCTGATGCTGGCCGGCGCCACGTCAAAAAGCTTTCCCTCATGTTCAAAACGTATTTTTTTCCAGATATCCGGCCAGGCGCTTTCTTCTGAAGTAAAGATGTCGTTGATGCTCCCGATCTGTTCATCGGGGTAAAAGCGCAAATGCACCGAGGCGCAGGCGTGAGGGTCAAGATCCAGAATCAGGACCTTCTGCCCCATACGGGACAACGCCGCCGCCAGAGTGACCGAGGTTGTGGTTTTGCCCACCCCGCCCTTTTGGTTGGCAACGGCGATGACTCGTCCCTTTTTTATGCCCGCCGCCGACGTTTCCATAACCTAGGCCTGCTTGCGGTACACGATGGTCCCCGCGTGGTGTTCCGGTTTGAACGTGCGCGAAATGCTGTGCAGCGATTCCGAATGCCCGATCAGCATGCAGCCGCCCGGCAACAAGTTGTCATAGAACGACTCGATAACCTGCTTCTTCATCTCTTCGTCAAAATAAATAATAACATTACGGCAAAAGATGATATGCGAGCGGTCATTACGCTTGAGCATCATCCTGTCGCTCAGATTTATGGGGGCGAAGGAAACGAGATTCTTTAATTTCGGCTGTATTTCGTATACCTGATCTTTTTTTATAAAATATTTGTCAATTATCTCTTTCGGCGTGGTGCGCAGAGCATATTCGTTATACAGCCCCTTGCGCGCGGCGCCGAGCACGGCTTCCGACAGGTCATTGGCCGTGATCTTGATGTCCCAGGCTATCAGTTCCGCCTTCAATACCTCGGTCAGAATGATGGCAAGCGTATACGGCTCTTCACCGGTGGAACAACCCGCGGACCAGATGCGCAGCTTACGGATGCCGCTCTTTTTGATGCCCTCAAGGGTGGCCGGCAGGATCTTCTCTTGAAAAATCTGCAACTGCGGCGGATTACGGTAAAAACTGGTCTCATTGGTGGTGATGACTTCAAAAAGCCTGCTCAGCTCCGTTTTTCTGCCGGCATCAAAACGCAGGTAGTAATAATACTCGCCGAAAGTTTTGAGGTTCAATTCCTTGATTCGGTTGCTGAGCCGGTTTTCAACAAGGTATTTGCGGTTTTCCGCAATAAAAATGCCGCTTTGCTGGTAAATAAAATCACGCAGTTGCACGAACTCTTCGTCCGTGACCTTCAAGTCTTTCTGCAATGACAGCGATTTGCTGAACAAGGTAGACATTAACTACGCCCCCTTACCGGCGCGGATTTTTTCGACGGCCTCTTCCGCTGCCTGCAGTATTTCCGGATTCTCATGGTCCATCAGCGCGAACAACGCTCGAAACGCAAGCTCGCCCCCTATTTCCCCCAACGCTTCGATCGTCTTGATGACAAGCAACGGATTGTCATTGCCGAGCATTTCCACCAGACGCGGCACCGCCTGCCCCACCGCGCGCCTCCCGAGGCTTTCAATGCATCTGGCTTTCACCCAGGTATCGGAGTCATCCAGGCCGCGCAGCAAGCAGGCATTCAGTCTGCCCGTGTCGCAACTGCCCATAATGGCGATGACCGCAAGCCGCACTTCGCTGTCAGGGTCTGAAGCCATGGCTTCAATGCGGTCCTGATACGAGGCGGGTATAGGGCATTTGCGGCCCAGAGCTTCCAGCGCCACCCGGCGCACATTGGGTTCCGGATCGTCAAGCGCACGCAGTATGATATGTTCATACGCCTTTGCGTCCATGGCGCCCAGAGCGTGCACGGCCATCATGCGGCGCAGGGGCAGTTCGTCACCAGCCATGGACATAAAATGCCCGATGGTCACAGGATCGTGCAACGCTATGCAGGCATCAAGGGCCGCCTCTTTTACATCATCATAAGGATGGTCCAAGAGAGCCGTCACATAATGGCTGATTTCAGACGGCTCCCCTTTGCGGCCCAAGAACAAAAGCGTGGCTTTAAGCACATTGCCGTCGGCATGCCGTTCGAGCACATCCAGAAAGAAATCCTGATCCTCGGGCTGGCACTGCGTTGCAAGCACGATGATAATGGAGCGCTGCAAGTCGCGGGATTTTTCCCAGAAAAGATCTTTCAGCAGTTCCACTCCCTCCCGGCAGGGCGAACGGGAAAAAACTTCCACGCCGATATGCTGCGCGTATTCGCCGCCATCACGAATCACGGCCGCGACGTCGTCATTGAAGCCTATGGCGGCCAAGGCGTCGACCATGGCCAGAACCCGCTCGTGTTCCCGGTCAGGGTCCAGGGCAAGGACCAGATCAAAAATCGCCTTCGAAGCCCCCGGTCCCTTGGTAGACGCAAGACCTTTGACCATGGCGTCCTGCACGTCCGTATCATCGTCCTTGATGGCGGCCAGCATATAGGCATGCAGCTTTTCCTGCTCTTTCATTCCCAGCAGGCCAAGCGACTTGCCGCCCAGAATCTTGATGATGGAGGCGACTATCTTGTTGCGCAAAGGACCGGACGTGGCGTCAAGCCGCCGCATCAACATGGGCACGGCCTTTATGTTGCCCAT
>JAVBRE010000168.1:0-28509 GCA_031548325.1 Desulfovibrionaceae bacterium | reverse complement strand
CGCGTTCGCTCAGAAAAAGCCAGAAGCAGGCCAGAACCACCAGGCCGACACCCATCAGGACATAGGTAATGCTCTTGGTGTGCAGCATGAAGTCGTGCAGTGAGTAAAAAGTGCCGTTCATGTCTTCTCCTAATGCGTTCCGCGATACTCGGGATGCTCGTAGAGCACCGGCATCAGCGTGCAGATGATCCGGTACGCGGTGATGATAAGCGTGACCACAAAGATGGAAATGCCGATTTCCATCAGGCTGGGAAAGTAGCGTTCGTCGGAAGGCAACTGCCAGTTGAAGGCCACCAGGCAGATGATGAAGCGGTTCAGAATGATGCCGCCGATGGCCAGAACGGATGCGCTCTGGATGAAGCCGAGACGCTTCTCGCGGGTGCCCATGGCGTAGAGCAGGGCGGGCAGGGCCACGAAGACGGCGAGTTCCACCAGGTACAGCGCGCCGTAGCCGGTGGAAAGATAGTGCCAGTTGTTGCTCATGGCCAGGTCGAAAATGCGCAGGCAAAGGTACCCGGCCATGATGAACGAAGCCCCCCGGCCGAAGCCGAAAGCCACTTCGTGCGCGGAATGCAGATGATGCTCGTCCATTTTGTGGTGCAGGCCCCTGTGGGCCAGCATGCCTTCAAAAATGACCATGGACAGGCCCGCGAACATGCTGGAGACAAAAAAGAACACCGGCAGAAAGCTGGAGTACCACAGGGGGTGCAGCTTGCCGGGGCTGGTCAGAAACAGCGCGCCCAGGGACGACTGGTGCATGGTGGAAAGGATGACCCCCAGAATGGTCAGGGGCAGGGTCAGCTTGATGACGAAATTGCGGACGGCTTTCAGGCCCAGCCACTCAAAGGCGGCGGGGGTCCATTCGATGAAGAGCACGGTCAGGTAAATGAAGACGCAGAGGCCCACCTCAAAAAGCACCGAAGTCGTGCCCTGGGACAGGAAGATGGGATACACCAGCCGCCAGGGCTGGCCCACGTCGTAATGCAGGGCCACGACCACGAAGAGATAGCCCAGAAAGGCCGTGGTAATGGCGGGCCGCACGGCCGCGTGGTAGCGCTTGAGCCCGAAAAGGTAGCAGGAGGCGGACGTGGTGTAGCCGCCGGCGGCAAGCGCCACCCCGCAGAGCAGGTCAAAGGCGATCCAGATGCCCCAGGGGTTGTTGTCGTCCAGGTTGGTCACCCCGCCCAGACCCAGGGTAAAGCGCAGCACGGTGATCACAAGGCCCATGACCAGAATGAGCAGGGTCAGGATGTTGGCCGGCGTGCGCGGGATGGACGGTATGGACTTGATTGCCGTCAGAATGGTTTGCAAAGCGGCGCGCATCAGGCATCCTCCTCTTTGGCGGCCGGCTTTTTGGAAACCGGCGTCTTGGCCTTGGGCGCGGCGGGTTTTTTGGCCCCAGCGGCTTTCTTCGGTTTTTCGGGCTGTTTCGCGGCCTCCGCCTTCAGCGCTTCAAGCTCGGACAAAGCTTCTTCTTTGGCTTTCAGGGCGGCTTCCTGCTCTGTTTGGACTTTGGCCAGCGCCGCGTCCCTGTCCTTGCCGGCCTTGGCCAGGGCGGATTCAAGGGCTTTGGCGGCTTTCGCTTCCGTCTCGGCCACGGCAGCGTTCACGGCGTCGCGCTGTTCTTCGGCCGATACCTTTTCCTTGCGCTTGGATATGGCGTAGGCTCCGGTCAGCAGCACGGGCCACAGGCCCGCGACCATGGGCACGGAACCCAGAGCTCCGGCGGTCAGTTCCGGCACGGAAGTCTTGCCGAGAACGGGCTGCCCCAGTTGCTCGTGCGGCACCGGGGAAAGGTAGAGCCAGCTTGTGCCGCCCATTTCCGATTCGCCGTAAATATGGTTCACATAACGGCCCGGATTTTTGGCGATACGATCCTTGGCGATTTGCAGAAGGTCAAGACGTCTGCCGAAGAGCAGCGAGTCGACGGGGCAGGCGTCCACGCAGCCCGGCCGTTTTCCCTGCGCCAGACGGGGTTCGCACAGCGTGCATTTGTGCACCAGAGGAGCCAGCACCTTGTTGTAGTCGTAGGTCGGCACATTGAAAGGACAGGCGATCATGCAGTAGCGGCAGCCCACGCAAAGGCTGGGATCATATGCCACAGACCCGTCGGCATTCTTGCGGAAGGCCTTGACGAAACAAGCTGAAGCGCAGGCCGGTTCCTGGCAGTGGTTGCACTGCTGTTTGCGGAACACGGGCCGCGCTGTGCCGGGCAGGTATTTGTTGACCACGGTGTAGCTGTCGACAGTAGTCCGGCGCTTCTTGTCCAGCACGGACAGGTCGTCGAAAGGCGCTTTGGGGGCGGGCCGCGCGTTGACCTCGGCACAGGCGGCCTCGCAACGGCGGCAGCCTATGCACAGGGTTGAATCGTGCAGCACGCCGATTGCGGCGGGATTGGGCGCAACACCGGCCCCGGACGCGGCCCGGGCCACGCCCGTTGCCGCCAGGGTCGCGGCGCCGCCGGTAAGCCCGACAAATTTCAGAAAATCTCTGCGATGCATGGGGCAGGCTCCTTGGCCGGTATGAGACTGTCCGGGGGACAGAGGCTGAGCGCGTAAGTCCCCCTTTTTAAGGAGGATTTATGGGTTATATCTGCTAGA
This sequence comes from Desulfovibrionaceae bacterium, assembly GCA_031548325.1. GTDB lineage: Bacteria > Desulfobacterota > Desulfovibrionia > Desulfovibrionales > Desulfovibrionaceae > FLUQ01. Next base: position 25,909 of record JAVBRE010000168.1, on the reverse strand, counting down.
CCCTTCCCCGTCAAGCCGCGGCGGCGGCCTGGAGCGCGGTGATGCTTCGTCAGGCTTCGATTTCGGCGACAGTCATGGACCGAAGAGTCCACTCCTGCCGCTGAAATTTCGTCTTTCTCATCTTTTTGCGTTTCCGCTTTTGTCCGCACTCGTCCCACGACCGAGAAATAGTGGTTGACCCGGATATTGTCGTTCACAGGCATATTCACTTTGAGATTGCGCGTAACGCAACAGCGCTTCGGGCTCGGCCCGAATACCCATTGCGGGCCGGGATTCTTTTCGCTATGGTGCGCCTCTCGGCAGGCAATGCCGTTCAGGAGGAACTATGCGCAAATGGATTTTTCGCGGTCTGGTGCTGGCCGTTGTTCTGACTTTGAGCGCCGTGACGGCGTCCCAGGCCGCCGAACGGTCTCTGGTCAAGATGGAAACCAGCAAGGGCGACATCGTTGTCGAGCTGTTTCCGGACAAAGCCCCCCGCACCGTGGCCAACTTTCTGCAGTACGTGCGTGAAGGCGCTTACGACGGAACGATTTTTCATCGGGTCATCAAGGGTTTCATGATTCAGGGGGGCGGCTTCACCCCGGAGATGAGCCAGCGTTCTTCCAGGGCGCCGATTCGCAACGAGGCCGACAACGGGCTGAAAAACGAGCGCTACACCATCGCAATGGCCCGGACCAACGACCCGCATTCCGCCACCAATCAGTTTTTCATCAACGTGGAAAACAACGAATTTTTGAACTACAAGGCCCCCAACCCCCAGAACTGGGGGTATTGCGTGTTCGGCAAGGTGGTGGACGGCACGGCCGTGGTGGACGCCATCAAGGCGGCGCCCACGGGCAACCGGGCCATGCACCAGGATGTGCCCAAAGAACCGGTCATCATCAAGAAAGCGTACGTGTTCAAATTGTCAAAATAGGTTGTGCCCGTATGCAACGCATAACGGCCTTCCGGCGGATGCCGGAAGGCCGTTATGCGTCAGATGGCGGGGGGGGCGCTCAGACGCCCGACGCCTCGCCGCGTTCGCAGGCCGTATCGGCGTCGCGCATGGTCAATTGCAAATAATAACGCCCGTCGCTGCCGACAGCCACCCCGTACATGCCGCCCCAAAGAATGGCGGCTTTCAGCAGGGCGGCGTCCTTTTCCGGTGTTCTGGAACGGGTGCGCGTTTTGCGGGGCAGCAGACCCTTTTTGCGCATGGCAAAGGAAAAATCCTCCGCTCCGGTCTTGAGATCCTTCAGCAGAATGCCGCGTTGGCTGTTTTGCGCCGGGTTATTCATCGAGAAGCCCCTGTGGCAGAACCTTCCCTTCAAGTATATCCGCAACATCGGCCGCTTGGGCAAGCCGTTGCAGCAGGGAAATATCCATTTGCAAGTTCTGACGCAGAGCCAGCGTATACAAGGCGCGAGCCCAGAGCAAGGAATCCTTGTCGCCGCCGAATTTGCAGGCCTCAAGCCGGTCGACGATCAAATCTTCCAGCGCGATCAGGCGCATGGCGGGTTTTCCTTCCTGAACAATTACCCTCAGGGCGCGTTCTTCGGCGTCACGTCCTTCTTCCAGAGCGGCGCCCTGCCAATCCACGAGAATGTTGAAATCTTCCGAAAACATAAGGCTGCGGCCTTCATTGCAAAAGCCCATTTCTTCAAGAACGGCCAGGGTCAGGGCATAGTCGGACTTGATGTCAATGTCGTGCGACATGTAATGCCCTGCGGTGTATATTTCCACGGCGGCTCCACCAACAACCAGAGGGCTTTTTCCTCCGCGTTCTTCGAGAATCGTCCCGAATTCCGTCAGAAAGCGGATCGTCCGTTCCGTCGGCGAAAGTACGCCGGCCAAGGCGGCCTGTACGCGCAAATACGCTTCACCAGGAGCATCCATAATAGCCTCGCGTCATCATCGTGTGGACTTTTTTATCCCTTTTTTGACAGGCGTCAGTTCCGGCTCGCTGTTTCCGCCGTGGCGCCCCAGACGCTCAGGTCGTTTTCCAGAGCCAGGCCCGGCTGCACGGTGTAGGCGGCCGAAAGTTCCAACCGGCACCAGAAACCGCCGTCGGCCAGATGCACATGCAGGGGCGCGCCGCCTTTGTGCCGTTCAAGCAGGGCTTTGAGTTCCGCCAGGCGCGGCGGAGTGACGTCCGCCGGACCGAGGGTCAGGCAGACCGGTTCCAGGCTGCCCCGGCAGGCTTCTTCCAGTGGAGAGGCTTTGGCTCCCAGCAGTTTGATTTCCCGCGCGACCTCTTCATCCTCGTCGTCCGCGGGCCGGGCTTCTTCGCCCCGGTCGCCGGGGCGGCACTCCAGGTAGATGGGCTGGTCGGAGTTGAGCAGGTCACGGCAGGCGGCGTACACTTCAGGAAAAAAGGTGCACTCGCCGGACGCGGTCAGGTCCTCGATCTGGCAAAAGGCCATGCGCGCGCCTTTTTTGGTGATGTATTCCTTGACCCCGGTGACCAGCACGGCGGTCTTGATGGCCGCTTCGCCGTACAGGTCGCGACAGTCTTCAAGCGCGGTCAGGCCCAGGCGGGTCATTTCTTTGCGAAAAGGCTGCAAGGGGTGGCTGGTCAGAAAAAAGCCCAGGGCCTCTTTTTCAAATCGCAGCTTGTCCTTGTCCGGCCATTCCTCGACGCTTTGCTCTTCGCAGTCGAAACCGATGCCCGGCATCTGCCGCGGGGGCACGGCGTCCATCATCGAAAACAGGGAAACCTGATTGGAATCGCTCTCTTTTTGGCGTTTCTGCGCCCGTGCCACCACCAGGTCCAGGGCCGCGAACATGGAAGAACGCGAGCAGCCCAGACAATCGCAGGCTCCGCCCTTGATCAGGTTTTCCAGCACGCGTTTGGTGACTTTGCGCAAGCTCACCCGCTGGCAGAGGTCGAACAGCGAGACATAGAGCCCGCCGGAATCACGGGCGGCGATGATCTCGCGAATGGCTTCGTCGCCCACGTTCTTGACCCCGCCCAGGCCGAAGACGATGCGGCTGTCCCGCACGACGAACTCGCGGCGCGAGTCCTGCACTGAAGGGCGTTCCACGGGAATGTCCATGTCCTTGCAGGCCGCGATGTATTTCAGCAGTTTGTCCTGGTTGCCCATTTCGGAAGTCAAAAGGGCGGCCATGAACTCCTCTTTGAAATGAGTCTTCAGATAGGCCGTGTGGTACGAGATCAGGGCGTAGGCCGCGGAGTGGGATTTGTTGAAGCCGTACTGGGCGAATTTTTCCAGAAAGTCAAAAATTTCGTTGGCTTTTTTCGTCGGCACGCCGTTTTTTTCCGCGCCGGCCACAAAGCCGGCCCGCTGCCGGGCCATGGCCACGGGGTCTTTCTTGCCCATGGCCCGGCGCAGCAGATCCGCGCCGCCCAGAGTATAGCCGCCCACGATCTGGGCGATCTGCATGACCTGTTCCTGGTACACGGCGATGCCGTAGGTCTCTTTGAGGCAGGCCTCCAGTTCGGGCAGGGGGTATTCGATGGTGATTTCCCCGTGCTTGCGTTTGATGACTTCGTCGATGAAATCCATGGGACCCGGCCGGTACAGAGCCAGCATGGCGATGATGTCCTCGAACACCGTGGGCTTGAGCTGCCGCAGGTACTGGCGCATGCCCGAGCTTTCCACCTGAAAGATGCCGTCGGTGTCGCCCGCTGCATACAGTTTGTATGTTTCAGAGTCGGTAAGCGGCAGGGCGTCAAGGTCCGGCGGGGTTTTGCCCTGCAGGGCGATGGCGTCGAGCGTATCCTGAATCAGGGTCATGGTGCGCAGACCCAGAAAGTCGAATTTGACCAGCCCGACCTTTTCCACCATCTTCATGTCGTACTGGGTCACTGTTTCGTCGCGTTTGCCCCTGTACAACGGCAGGTAGTCGAGCATGGGCCTGTCGGAGATGACAATGCCCGCCGCGTGGGTCGAGGCGTGACGCGAAAGCCCTTCGAGGTTGCGCGAAATGTCGATGAGTTTTTTGGTGACCGGGTCGGTGTCGTACAGGGTTTTGAGGTCCGGCTCGCTTTCCAGCGCTTTTTTGATGGTCATGTCCAGCGTGCCGGGAATGAGCTTGGCAATGCGGTCCGTTTCCTGAAAAGAAAGGCCCATGGCCCGGCCCACATCGCGCACCACGGCTTTGGCCTTCATCTTGCCGAAAGTCGTGATCTGGGCCACGGACTCTTCGCCGTAGCGTTCTCCCACGTATTTGATGACCTCGTGGCGCTTGCGCTCGCAAAAGTCCACGTCGATATCGGGCATGCTGATGCGTTCGATGTTCAAAAAGCGTTCGAACAGCAAATTGTAGGGAATGGGGTCCAGGTTGGTGATACGCAACGCCCAGGCCACCAGGGACCCGGCCGCGGACCCGCGCCCCGGCCCCACGGGAATGGCGTTGTCTTTCGCCCAGTTGATGAAGTCCTGCACGATAAGAAAATAGCCCGGAAAGCGCATTTCGCAGATAACCTTCAGTTCCATTTCCAGGCGATCACGGTACGCGGCTTCGTCAACCGCGTAGGGCAGGGCGTTCAGCCGTTTTTCCAGCCCTTCGCGGGCCAGGCGGCAGAATTCCTCGTCAGGATTGAAATCCTCGACCTGCGAATAAATGGGAAAATGATAGGTCTTGAAGTCGAAGTCATAGTCGCCGCACATTTCCAAAGCGATACGGCAACTGTTGTCCAGAGCCTGAGGAACGTGCGAAAAGGCGGCGTCCATTTCCTCGGGATTTTTGTAATAGAGCTCGCTGGTTTCGAAGCGCAGGCGTTTTTCGTCATCCACCTTGGCCTGAGTCTGGATGCAGAGCAGAATGTCGTGGGCTTCCACATCGGTTTTTTCCAGATAATGGCAGTCGTTGGTGGCGACCAGGGGCAGCTTTGCGGTCTCCGCCAGTTCCATCAGCCGGGTGTTGACGTCGTTCTGGATTTTCAGGCCGTTGGACTGCAATTCCAAAAAGAAGCGGTCCGGGTAAATGGCGGCGTATTCGCGGGCCAGGGCCAGGGCGGCGTCCATGTCGCCCCGGCGGACGGCTTTGGGCACTTCGCCGGCCAGACAGGCAGACAGGGCCACCAGCCCTTCGCTGTATTGGCGCAGCAGAGGTTTGTCCACGCGCGGGCGGTGGTAAAAACCCTGCATGGCCCCGTGCGAGACCAGTTTGATCAGGTTGTGGTACCCGGTCTTGTTCTGGGCCAGCAGCACAAGATGATGGCGCGACTTGGCCAGGGGGCTGCTGCGGTCCGTATGGTCGTGGCAGACGTAAACCTCGCAACCGATGACGGGGCGGATGCCCATATCCTTGGCCGCGAGATAGAAGGGCAGGGCCGCGTACAGATTGCCGTGGTCGGTGACGGCGGCGGCGGCCATACCGAAATCCTTGGTTCTGGCGCAGAGGTCTTTCAGGCGGATGGCTCCGTCCAGCAGGCTGAATTCCGAATGGCAATGCAAATGAACAAAGTCAGACATGACAAGCCCTTGAAGGTGAAATATGGCGAAAGATCGAGTATAGCAGAAAGGGGGGGCGGCCTCAATGAAGAAGGAAAGGCGAAACGGGTCGGCATCTTTTCATTTTCTTTTTTCAAGCCTATCATAATGAAATGCTGATGACGAGGACGCACACGGAACCCATGAAAACAATGCCCATGCTGCCGGACATGCCGGGCATCAAGGAGCATTACGAGCGTTTTACGGCCTATGCCCGGTCTTTTCGTACGGGCGATGAGGAACATGACGCGCATTTGCGGCTGAAAGAAGAGCACACGCTGGGCGTGCTCTCGCAGGCCGAGGCCATTGCCGGGGCGGAAGCTGTCTTTCGCGCGGATCCGGCGTTGCGTCGCGCGTTGCTGCTGGCCGCTTTGTATCACGATCTGGCCCGCTTTCCGCAGTACGCCGCCTATCAGACTTTCAGCGACGCCCGTTCGGTGAACCACGGGCGCTGGGCCAGCCGCGAACTGGGAAGGTCGGGTTTTCTGGACGGCGAGAACCCGGTCGTGCGGCGGCTGGCCCGCGCGGCGGCCTTGCTGCACAACCGTTACGTCCTGCCGGGAAGACTGCCCGACGATGTTCTGGCCGTGTGTCGGGCCGTGCGCGACGCGGACAAGCTGGATATCCTGCGCGTCATGCGGGCCAACCTGGGCGAGGGCATGCGTCCGGACCCTGTGGTGGTCATGAACGTGGCGGACTCGCCGGAGTATACTCCCGCCGTGCTGGCTGCCGTTTCGGAAGGGCGGCTCGCCTCTTTCGCCGACATGCGCACCGTGACGGATTTTCGCCTGCTGCTTTGCGGCTGGGCATATGATCTGAATTTTTCCTGGTCCCGGCGCATGGCGGCGCGTTCCGGCAACCTGCGCGCCATCGCCGAAGCCCTGCCCGATACGTCCGAACTCGCGGCGTTCAAGGACCGGTACCTGCGTGAACTGCGCTGCTGAGCCCTACGGCCGCATCGCGGCCTGGTATGACCTGCTGACGGCCCGTGCGCTCAAGCACGCGCGTTCACGGGTCACGGATCTGTGTCGGGATGCGAACTGGCGGCGGGTGCTGGACATCGGCTGCGGCACCGGGCGGCAGGCGATGAGCCTTTCCGCCGCCGGGCTGCGGGCCGTGGGCCTTGACGCTTCGGCCGCCATGCTGGCCGTGGCCCGCAAGCAACTGCCGCGGGCCGTTCCCCTGGTCCGGGGCGGCCTGCCCCTGCCTTTTGCCGGGAGGAGCTTTGACGCCTGCATACTCTCGCTCATTCTGCACGAAACGGATGAAGAGCCGGAAAGCCTGTTGCGCGAAGCCCTGCGTATCGCCCCGGCCTGCATCGTGCTGGAGTGGCGCATGCCCGAGCGCAACCTGGATTTGCCGGGCCAGTTGCTTGTCCACGGCATTGAGCGCCTGGCGGGCCGCCGCCATTACGCCCGTTTCCGCTCTTATGCCGCGGGCGGCTGGTTGCGGGGACTGGCGGCCAGGGCCGGGGCGCCGTTGCAAAGCGAAAGCCCGCTGCTGGCAGGGACTATGACCCTGGCCGTGCTGGGTGGCTGATGTCTGAAACGGCAGTGTTCACGCGCCGGAATTTTTTTTCGAAAACCCCTAAAGTTCTCTGAAAAAGCGCCGATAAGAGAGACATGCGGTGTCATGAACGCCGTTCACCGTGTTCGAGCGAGAGAAAACAGCATGCAGGTCGCCGCTTCAACCCCCTTGCAGAGCATATTCGGGTACGGTTCTTCCGGCCGGGCCGGGCCGGTCGCGTCGGTCACGCCCGCGCAGGCGGCCGGGTCGGGCAGTTCGTGGAGCCTTGAAGACCAGGCTTTCGGCGCGGCCGTTATCCGCGAAGCCCGGCGCGGAACGCAGGACGGCGAAGACTCTTTGCAGTACGGCGCCGACGCCAAGCTGAAGCAGTTCGGCCCCGGAAGTCCGAAAAGCGAAAGCGAGATGAGCTCCGAAGACAAGGAGTTGCTGGACAAGCTGCGAGCCAGGGATTCTCTGGTGCGCGGCCATGAAACGGCCCATATTCTGGCGGCGGGCGGCCAGGCGGCCGGGCCGGCCCAGTATACGTACCAGACGGGGCCGGACGGTCGGCAATACGCTATCGGCGGTTCCGTGAGCATCAGCATCGTTTCTTCGCCCGTCAGCGACGAGGACGCCGCGAATCAGGCCGAAACCGCGCGGCGGGCGGCCACGGCCAACGGCGAGATGTCGCTGCGGGACATGCAGGTGGCCATGCGGGCGACGGAACTGTCCGGCCGGGCCAGGAGCAGGGCCATGGACAGCTATGCCGCCCAGGCGTGACTGATCTTTTCGTTTCCGGCGGCGTCAGGCTTTGTTTTTTATTTCGGTCATGTACCGAAGAGTACATTCCCTCATAAAAACCTCGCCTTTCTTGCCGGAGAACGAAAATCTTCAGTCACGCCCGCATGATCTTTTCGCTTCCGGCGGCCTTCGCGCTTCGTGTATGGTAGCGCAAAGGAGGAGCGCATGCGCATCATTCTCTGCGCCTTTCAGCCGGAATTGAAAGAGGCATGGGACGCGGTCTTGCGGGAGCGTGCCCTTGATTTTGGCCCGCACAGTCTGGAAACGACCGTCGGAGACATCACCGGCCTGACCGTGGATGCGGTGGTCTCGCCCGCCAATTCGGCCGGGTATATGCGGGGCGGGGTCGATCTCGCCTATACGCGTTTTTTCGGGGACCGGGTGGAAAGAGATCTGCAAGCCATGATCCGCGAGCTTCCGGGCAAGACCCTGCCCGTGGGGCAGGCCCTGGTCGTTGCAACCGGGCATGAGCGCATTCCCTGGCTGATCAGCGCGCCGACCATGACCCGCCCCATGTTGCTGGACGGGCCAAAACCCGTGCGCGAGGCCTGCCGGGCGGCGGCCTTTGCGGCCCTGCGCCGGGTTTTTGCGGTGATAGCCTTTCCCGGCATGGGAACGGGCACGGGCGGCCTGCCCATGCCCGCGGCCGCAATGGCCATGCTGGACGGCATCGCGGAAGGGCTGCGGGGCATATAGAGCAACTTCACTCTGAGATGCTTGCTTAACGGCGGGCAAAGCCCGTCTGCAAGCATCCCGCTGCAAGAAGTTGCAGGCAAATCCTTGCAGAGCGGACAATATTTCGCTGTTGATACGCTCCAGCCGCGAAAGCTCTTGCGCGGACGGCGGCCAGGGATTATCTCCCTTGCAGGAGAGCGCCATGGCAAAAGACTATGACCCGCAAATGCATACGGCCGAGCACGTTCTGAACCGGACCATGGTCCGGCTTTTCGGCACAAACCGTTGCTTTTCCTCACACTTGAACCCCGGCAAGTCCAAGTGCGACTATCATTTCAACAGGGATCTTTCCGCCGAAGAGGCGGCTGCTCTGGAAACAGGCGTCAACGAGGCGCTCGGCCGCAATCTGGCGGTGACGGAACGTTTTCTTCCGCGTTTCGAAGCGGAAAAACTGGTCAGTCTGGGCAAGCTGCCGCCCTCGGTGGGGCCGGACGCGCCCATCCGCATCGTCAGCGTGGGCGACTACGACATCTGCCCCTGCATCGGCGCGCACGTGGCCGCAACAGGCGAAGTCGGGACTTTTCGTCTGATTTCGCATGAATTCAAGTCCGGAGACAACGGCGATGCCGGCGTGCTGCGCCTGCGCTTCAAGCTGGAAGAGGCGGAAAAATGACGGACCGGGGCTCTGCCCCGGACCTCGGCAGGGGGCGCGGCCCTCTGCACCCGCGAACGACGGAATGTGTCATCCTTGATTCCTGCTACAAAGGAAAGGCTGATTTATTCCGTTTGGACTGCGTTGCTCGCTTTTTTTCAAGCAGGGCAGGACGGAAGAGTCCGGCCGCTGCTTGAAAAAAAGCTCGCGCCTTGCCAAACAAAAAAACTCAGCCTTTCCGAAAGGCGAATGAATCAGTGCTTCCTTAACAGCCTCTCCGCGCGTTGCGCGGATTTATTGGCGGGGGTGCAGGGGCATAATGCCCCTGCCGGGGGCGAGGGGGCGGAGCCCCCTCACTTGTGCAGATTATGGATCATGGACCTGGCCGAGTCCAGAGCCTGGTCGAATTCCTTTTGCAAACTGTCCATCAGTTCGTTTACGGATGTGATGCCGGTCACGCGAAAGGCGTTGGCGCCGGAAAAGGCGAAGCCTCTTTCCAGATTGCCCTTCATGGCGTTGAGCAGGGCCGAGGCGATGCAGTAAGGAGATTTGGCCGGATCGCAGGTGCTGATGCACTGGAAGATGCAGCGGAAATTCCGTTTGCCCTCTTCCAGAGCTTCGAGGAATTTATTTTTGATGGCCCGGCCGGGCAGGCCCACGGGGCTCTTGATGATGGTGATGTCTTCGGGGGAAGCGTTGACGTAGCTTTCTTTAAAGCGAATGTCGGCGTCGCATTCATGGGTGGCCACGAAACGGGTACCCATCTGCACGCCGGACGCGCCCAGATCAAGGCAGCGCTTTATGTCTTCGCCGCTGAACACGCCGCCGGCGGCGATGACGGGTATGGCGCGGCCTTTTTGATCTTCGAAACGCTTCATGGTTTCCACGGTTTCCGGCACGACCATTTCCAGCGAATGGCCGGGGTCGTTGATGTCTTCGGGCTTGAAGCCCAGATGCCCCCCGGCTTTGGGGCCTTCAACGACAAAGGCGTCAGGCAGGACGCCGAAGCGGGACGCCCATTTTTTGCAAATCAGGCTCGCGGCCCTGGCGGAAGAGACAATGGGCACGAGTTTGGTGCAAAGTTCTTCTTTTTTTTCTTCGCAGGCTTCCTGAAGGTATTTGGGCAGGTCGAGAGGCAGACCCGCGCCGGCGAAGATGACGTCGATTTTTTCTTCAATGGCCGTGCGCACCCAAGCTTGAAAGTCCGTGAGCACGACCATGATGTTCACGCCCCGTATTCCGTTGGTCAGTTCGCGGGCTTTGCGAATTTCGTTTTGCAGGGCACGGATATTGGCGGCCAGGGGATTGGTCGCAACGTCATGCTCGCGCATGCCGATCATGGCGGCGGCAATGACGCCCACGCCGCCTTCATTGGCAACGGCCGAGGCCAGACGGTGCAAAGATATGCCGACGCCCATGCCGCCCTGGACAATGGGGGTTTTGGCGACCAGATCGCCCAGGTGTAACGACGGAAAAGCCATCTGCTTCGCCCTCCGGATGTGATATAGTGAGAGTGTTACTCACTCTCACTCGGCGGGGTCACTATACACATCTTTTGATAGGGACACCAGTCGCAATTTTTGCCTTCACGCGGATAAAAATGCGCGGCCCGCTCCATGTGAAAAAGCAGAAAACGCAGAAGGGTCGGGATTTTTTCATGCAGCACTGCGTCGCGTTCGTCTTCGCCCATTTTCGGCCCGATCAGAAAGTTTTCTTCCAGGCCTGCCTTGAGCGGCGCATACAGGGCGTCGCGCACGTCGCGTCCCCTTTCTTGCCCGAACATGTATATATAAGCGGGCAGTTGCACGCTGGCAAAGTTCGCCGCAATCTCTTCCAGCAGTTCGTCGCCGCCTTCGCCGGGCGCAGGAGATTCGGCCAGGGCGCGCCACAGGGTTTCATTTTCCCATACGCTTCCGTCTATCTTGGGTATGGATCCGGTTTTGTAGTCAAGCACGTACAGCTCATCTTCGTACGTATCCACGCGGTCCACCGTGCCGGCCAGCAGCCGGGGTCTGCCGTCCACGCTGAGGCTTGCCTCCACCGGTTCTTCCAGGTGCAGGGGGATGCGGCCTTCCTGCCGACGGAGCATGGCCGTCAGGTTGGCGGGGCCGGCTTCCTCCAGAATGACGCGATCGTGAAAGGGCAGTGCGCAGGCCAGTTCCGACGCGTTCAGCTTGTCCAGAAAAATGCGGCGCAGGGCTTTTTGTTCCGCCTCGGAAGCGCTGATCGGGCGACCCAGACGCGGGGCGAAAAAGTCGCTCAGGGTCTCGTGCAAAAGAATGCCCGTTCCTCGCGGGTCTTCGCCTTCGCTCACCGTATCCGCCTGGCTGATGCGCCCGACGCGTTCGTAAAAAAAACGGGCCGGGCAGTGCAGGTAGCTGTCCAGGGACGAAGGCGAAATAGACCCCAGCAGCAGGCGGCGCATGCGTTCGCTCACGGCGGGGGTGACGGGGATGCTCGCGCGGCGGGCGGGCACGGGCGGCAGAACGCAGGAGATCAGGCGCAGGGGGCCGTCTTCGCCCTTGTTTTCCGGTTTTTCCGGGGTCAGCAATTTTCCGCGCCGCCATTCTTCCGCCCACAGGAGTTCTTCGACAAAACGGCTGCGTATTTTTTTGCCGTCGGCCAGACCTTGAGGCTCGATCCCTTCCTGCCAGAACAGGGTCACGTCCCTGGCCCCGGCCAGCAGGCGGAAAAAAGTGTAGGCAGCGACGCGTTCGCGCCCGTGGGATCCGGGCAGCCCGGCCATGGGCCGTAGCGGATCGGGCAGCAGCGGGTCGTGGCGGGCGGAACCGGGCAGCCTGTCCTCGGTCAGGTCGAGCACGAACAGGCGGTCAAACTGCAACAGCCGGGTTTCCAGCACGCCCAGAATCTGGGTTCCTACAAGGGGGTAGGCTTCAAAGGGCACCCGTTCTTCGTTCAACAGCTCACGCAGCACGGCGAACAGGGTGGGCGCGGGCAGATTTTCCTCTTTCAGCGCGGTGTGGGCCAGTTGGGGAATGACCGACAGGCCAAGGCGGTACAGGCATTCGGCGTCGATGGGAAAGCGCTCCCACAACGAGGAGCCGCGCTCGCGCAGAAGGTCCGCCAGACTTTCCAGGGCGGCGGCCATGTCCGCCGGGCTTTTGATGTTTTCCCAGGCGCTTGCCGCCGCCTGAAAGATGCAAGCGAGCAGATCCCGCTGAAGACAGGCCTCGCGCGCCCGTTCCGGGGTAAAGCCCGCTCCGTCGTTTTTCTCAAGGGCTTCACGCGTGCGTTCCGGCAGTTCGGCCACATCGACGAAGCGTCTGCCCGCGCGCACAAGCTGCTCCGCCTGGTGCAGAAAGCGGCGCAGCGGCGCGCCGCCGGGTTCGGTTGCCAGCATTTTCAGGTAGGGATGGCGCAGAATTTCGATGACGGCTTTCCAGTGATAGAGCGGACCCTTGCCGTCCCGCCGGGTTTCCTGCATGCGCAGGATGGATTCGACAAGCCGGAACAGGGGCGATCGGGCCAGGGGATAGCCCATGGACACGTTGACGTTTTTATCCGGAAGGTGGTGCAGCACCGGCAGCAGAAGTCCGGTGTCGGGCAACACCACGGCCGTGCCCGAGATGCCCGGCGCGGAACTTTGTCCGGAACCGGCATCTTTTTTCAGGTCCGCGTCCAACGCTTCGCGCAGCTCGGCCAGTTGCGAATGCGTGTCGTATCCGGCCCGAAAGCGTATGAGGGGCCGCTCTTCCGGGTCGGGCGCGGGGCCGCGCAGCTGTATGCGGGCCCGCCAGCGGTCCGCCCAGCGGACCAGATCAACGCAGCTCCAGTGGGGCGACCCGGCGGCCACGCCCGCGTCGGCGTGCAGGCAGACCAGCGCGCCGCGCTTGTCCCACAGGTGGCGGAAAAAGGCCTCCTGGCTGCCGGTCAGGGTGTGAAATCCGGCCAGAATCAGGCTTTTGCCTTCCAGTCCCGGCAGGATGGAGTCAAAGCGGGAATTTGCCAGAGCCCGCGCGGTTTTGAATGCGTCGTAGCCCGGCGTGGTCCATTCACGCTCGTCCAGGGCCGCCATGTAGCGGGCGTGCAGCGCGCCCAGGTTTTCCAGCAGGGCGGCGGCAAAGTGGCTGACCTGCCCTTCCATGTAAATGTAGTCTTCGGGCACCCGGTCGTGCTGGAAAAAATCCTCCATCAGATTGGCCAGGCGCACGCCCCAGGGGAAGAAGCGGCGGGAATCGTCAAGGGGCAGGTCCCGCAGCAGACTTCCCCGCGCGGCCTGGTCGCGCGATTCACGCACGCAGTGCAGCAGCAGAGCCACCTGGTCCAGAACGCCCACGGTCATGGAAGGCGCCCGGTCAAGGGCGGAACGGGCCAGGGTGAACAGAGCGGTCACCGGTTCCATGCGCGGCAGCAGACAGGGCTTGGGAATGCGTGTCTGCGCCCGGATAAGGTCGGTCATGTACCGCGCCGGCCGGGCATGGGGAAAGACGAAGCAGGCGTTGCCGATGCGGCCGTCCGTGCGTTCCAGGGCCAGTTCGAGAAGCTGCGGCAGAAAGGGCCGCTGCCAGGGCACGACAATGAAGGATTCGCCGCTCATGCGATTTTTCCTTCTTCATCCGGGGTGACGGGCATAAGCTCGCGCCCGTCTTCATCCAGAACCACGGGCTCGAGGATTCGCCCGTCCAGGTACACGATGACGCCCCGCGCCTCGCGGCCGGGGTGCGCGGCGCGCAGCAGATCCAGGTAGCGCCGCACCTGAACATGGTGCTCGGGACCGGGCTGGCCTGTCTTGTATTCTACGGCCAGCAGCGAAGAACCGGGCCTGTCCACCAGCAGATCCATGCGGTGCAGCGTCCCGTCCGCATCCAGCAGGGACTGTTCGGGACTGCCGTGGCGCATCCAGTCCGCCGCTTCGGGAAGCGAGGCGTACCAGGCCAGTATGTCCGTCATGTCGCGGGCCACGCTGTCGGGGTCGGGCAGAAAGAGCGGAAATACGCGCACGGCGTGGCGCACGGCGCGGGCAGCGTCGGCGTCCGCGTCGCCGGTAAGGCGTAGGGCTTCCAGGCAGGCGTGGGCCAGAAGGCCGCGCCGGCGTTCGGAATAACCGCTGTCTTCCGCCGGATTGCGGAAAATCTTCAGCCGGGGCAGCCAGGCCATGGGGCGTTCGGAAGGGGAGGCGGAAAAAGATGGACGAGAGCGAGGCTCCGCCAGGGGGCGCGGCCCCCTGGACCCCGCAATATGGAGAGGGGCAGCAGGAACGGTTCCGCTTTCGTATACGCCGTCCGTAAACTCGAAAGGTTCCAACAGCACCCCCAGGCCCTTGGCCAGGGGAGAGGTCTTGGCTGATCTGGTGGTTTCGGTGACAAAGGCGTGCAGCTCTTCCGTGGGCCGGGTCCAGGCCACGTACAGCAGGTTGAGCTGTTCCAGGGCGGCGCGGGCCAGGGCTTCGTAATAGGGGTCGCCGGAACTTTTGTTGCGGTGGATGAGCAGCGGCATGTCCAGAATGCGCGCGGGGATAAGGGGCGCATCAAGGGGTTGGCCCTGGTGGTGATACGGCACGATGACCACGGGAAATTCCAGGCCCTTGGATTTGTGCATGCTGCAAATGCGCACGGCGTCCATGCTGTCCGGCATGGGCACGCGCTCTTCGATGCCCGTCGCGCTCCAGTATTCCAGAAAGGACGAAAGGGACGAGTTGCCCGCGTTTTCGGCAGCCAGGGCCACTTCTTCAAAGCGGCGGATGAAGGGCGCCTGGTCCGGAGAAAATTCAAGCGGCCGGAAATGGCGGATCAGTTCAAGCACCGTATCGTATGCACTCATCAGGCCGGCCTGGTCCAGAAAAGGCGCGAGGGTCGCGCTCCACAGCGCGGGGAAGTCGCGGCGGAACAGCATAAACAGGGGTGGCCCGCTTTTTTCCGCGCGGGCGGCCGCCAGCCAGTCCACCAGGTCCGGGGAACCCAGACCCTGGGCCGCGAGAAAAGGCCCGAACAGCTCCGGCCCGGAAACGCAGCTCCAGAAGGCCATATCGTCCAGCGGGTATTCAAGAAAAGCCAGGGCATCCACCAGGCGGGCGACAAGGGGGTGACCGCCCAGACGAAAACTGTGTTCCGTGACCGAGGGAATGCCCCATTCGGAAAGCCAGCCGGAAATGGCCGTGGCTTCTTTATTCTTGCGCACCAGAATGGCGATATCCCGAAAGGGCCGTCCCGCCAGATCGCCCGTAAGCAAAAGGCGCAGTTCCTCGCGCACGGCTTCGGCCAGTTCCGGCGCGGCGGGCGCGCTGATGCGGGTCAGGCGCACCCGGCCCGGCCTTGCGGCGTTTTTTTGGGGCAGGTCCTGCTCGCTGCCGGCAAAAGCGGCGGCCAGGACGGTTCCGGCTTTTTGCGCGACAGGGGCCGGGGTGTCGGCGGGCAGCATGGCCGCGAGGGTTTTGGCGGCCTGTTCCGGGTTGCCCAGAGGGCCGAAGACGGCGTTGTTGAAGCGCACGATGGAAGGGGCGCTGCGCCAGTTGCAGGGCAGCTTGTCGCGTGAGGGACCGTTCCGCAGCATGCGGGTCAGTCTGCGGTCGGCAGCCACGGCGTCGAAAAGTTCCGCATTGCCTCCCCGCCAGCCGTAAATGGCCTGCTTTACGTCGCCCACGTAAATGAGGGATCCGGATTGGGCCAGACAGTTTTCCGCCAGCGGCAAAATGGAATTCCACTGGTCCGTGCTCGTGTCCTGAAATTCGTCGATCAAAAGGTGCAGCAAATTGTCGCCCATGCGGCAGAACGCGTCGGAAACCCCTCCTTCGCCGCCGATGGCCCGCAGGGCGAGAAGCGGCAGGCGCGAGGCGGGCACGATGCCTTCAGTGCGTTGCAACTCTTCCATCTCGCACAGCAGGGGCTCGGCCAGACGGACAAAAGGCAGGGTTTCCAGCGCGGCCAGCAGCAGGGGGCCGAGTTCCGTCAGGGAGGCATGAGCGGAAGCCAGATCGTTGAAGGCGGATTCGGCGTCCGCCGGGACATTGTCCTTGGATTCCTTTTTCAGCCAGTCTGCAAAGGAAGTTTTGGCGGCGTACGTGGAGTGTTTGGGAATTTCCGGCATCGCGCAGTCGGCGCAGTGGTCAAGAAAGGCCGCAGCGTCACTTCTGACGGCGAGCCGGTTTTTCAGCGCGATGTCGCGCAGCGTTCCTGCGCTTTCCGTCAGGCCCCGGTACAGGTCGGCCATGACGGCATAGGCCCGGGGCTCGACCTCGGGCGCAGGCAGAACAGTGCCTGCAAGCGCCAGTTGCATGACCTCGCGCAGGCGTTCCCGCAGAGGCTTTCCGGCCATAAAGCCGGTGACGCGGCCGTGCCGCAGCAGGCTTTTGCAGGCGGCGCGCAAAGGTTTTTCCACCTCCGCGTCTCCCGCCGCGGCCCGGTCGAGCAGGGCGTCGAAAAGCGGTTCCAGGGGTTCGTCCAGCGAAAAGGCCAGCCTGAAATCCGGCGGCAGGGAGAGAGAAAGGGCGTTGAGGCGCACCAGCAGAGTCAGCAGGCTGTCTATGGTGCGGATGTTCAGCGAGTCGTAGCGGCGCAGCAGGATTTCCACCCAGCGTTTCGCCTGTTCGGGAGAAAGGGGAAAGTCCGGATCCGGCGGCGTGTCGCCGGCGGGGCTTTTGCCCGCCAGCGCCCGCAGTTTCAATTCGCGGATAACCCTGGCCTGCATCTCGGCCGCGGCTTTGTTGGTGAAGGTCGCGGCGAGAATTCCGGCCAGGGAGTATGCGGAACGGCCTTCGGAGGAAAAATCGCCCCCGGCTGCGCAGGCGGGGGATGCGGCATCCGCTGATGCGCCGCGCAGGTGCGCAAGAAAACGCCGGGTCAGGGTGTAGGTTTTGCCGGACCCGGCGGAAGCTTTGATTTGTTCCAGCATGAGAGCGGATCAGGTCAGAGTCTCGCCGGGGGTACCGGCGGTTTCGCCGGGCACCATGCCCGTCAGGTCCATCTGGCCTGTGGATTCCAGAACCGCGCGCCAGTAGCCGGATTGAGGATTTACCTTCTGGCGTTTCCTGATGATGAGGTCAATAGGCAGGTGCACGTAACGATCCATCAGTTTCGCCACCACCATGCCGGTCTTGCCCGCCATGGCCGCGGGCACGGCATGCTGGCCCAGAAAGCCGCAATACACCCTGTCGTTGGCGTTGGCCGGCACGGAACGGATGATATAGCTGGGGTCGATGAACTTTATGGAATGGTCCATGCCTTTCTGAGTAAGGTGCCTTTTAATTTCCTTGCGCAGAAAATCGCCGATATCGCCCAGAACGGGGTTGCCCGAAGGGTCCGTCTGTCCGGACACCTGCAAAAGGTCCTGGCCCGCGCCTTCGGCCACCACGATGACCGCGTGCTTGCGCATTTTCAGCCGCAGGGCAAGGGCGGGCAGCAGGCCGCCGGGTCCTTCCAGATGAAAGGGAACCTCGGGAATAAGCACAAAATTGACCTCTTTGAGGGCCATGGTGGCCTGGGCGGCGATAAAGCCCGATTCGCGGCCCATCAGTTTGACGATGCCGATGCCGTTGCGCGAGCCCAGCGCTTCGACATGCGCGCACTGGATAGCTTCCGTGGCTTTGAACACGGCTGTTTCAAAACCGAAGGACTGGCTGATGAAATTGATGTCGTTGTCGATGGTCTTGGGTATGCCGATGACGGCGATGCGCAAATTGCGCTTGCGCACTTCGACGTTGATGGCGTTCATGGCCTTCATGCTGCCGTCGCCGCCGATGACGAAAAGCACGCTGATGTTCATGCGTTCGATGGAATCGACTATTTCCTCCGGCGACTGCGGCCCGCGGGACGAACCGAGCACGGTGCCCCCGAACTGGTGAATGTCGGAAACCGAATGCGGGGTCAGTTCGACGACTTCGTGCCCGTACTTGGGAATGAAGCCTTCCAGGCCGTAGCGGATGCCCAGCACGGCCGGAACCCTGTAGTTGTGAAAGGCTTCCATGACGATGGCCCGGATCACGTCGTTGATGCCGGGGCAAAGCCCGCCGCAGGTCACTATGGCGCATTTGGTTTTGGCGGAATCGAAATACATGAACTCCCGCGGGCCGGCGGGCTCGAAACAGGTGGGCACGGGGTCTTTGCCCTCCAGTTCGTCCAGGTATTCGCTGTCCAAAAAGAAGGGCGTCACGCCGCTGATGAAATTCGTATAGGTCAGGGGCGAGGGAATTTTGGCCGGCCCCAGAGTCGGTATGGACGTATCAAGCGAATATTCTTCAAGAGTGATGCATTGCGAAGTCATAAAGGCACTCCTTTGCTGGAACAAAGAACACAGTATAATCTAGCAGATGTCTCGGCAAAGAGCCAGACCCGCCGTCAAGGGCGTGCAAGCCGGAGCCTTGCCGCCGGGCTTTGTGTTTTTTCCCTCTTTGCCCGGCGCTTTGCTTGTGCTATGCCCGAGGCGGCGCCTTTCTTTCGCCGCAGGACCGCCAACAGGGGAGCGAGCCCGTCATGAGCGATACCGTCGCACGGCCCATCACCACGTCCGTTTTCGAGTTGTTCAAGGCCGGCCCCGGCCCTTCCAGTTCGCACACCATCGGTCCCATGCTGGCGGCTCTCGATTTTCGAGGGGAGCTGGAAAAAATGCCGGCGGCGACGCTGGGCAGAGCCGGGGGCATCAGGGTGCGGCTCTTCGGTTCTCTGAGCGCCACCGGCTTCGGCCACGGCACGGATGCGGCCATTGTAACCGGGCTGTTGGGCTTTGAACCGGCGGACTGCCCCGCAAACCTGCCCGCCGGAGTTTTCGGCCTGGGCGAGCGGGAGCGCACACTCGACGTCGGACCCCTGCGGCTTGCGCTGGACAAGAAGATCGTGGTCCACGACAGCGTGGAGCATACGCACCCTTACAGCAATACGCTGATTTGCGAACTGCTGGGCAAAGACGGCCCGTTGTTCCAAAAAACATACTATTCCGTGGGCGGCGGCTTCATTCAGTGGGAAGGCTGGAAGTCGCCCGAGCGGGGGGATGCGCCCTATCCCTATTCCAGCGCGGCGGACCTCGCCGCGCTGACGCGCGACAAAGGCTTGAGCATCCCGCAGCTCGTGCTGCAAAACGAGACGGCCCTGACCGGCCGGAGCGCGGACGAGGTGCTGGACCGGCTCGACGCGATCATAGAGGTCATCCGGCGGTCCGTGGCCAGGGGCATTGCCGCTGAAGGAGTGCTGCCCGGCACGCTGGGCGTGTACCGCAAGGCCGCGCATCTGGCCCGCAAGGCCGACGCCGTGGACGATCCCCTGAACCGCTTTCTGGGTCTGCTCAACGCCTATGCCTTTGCCGTGTCCGAAGAAAACGCGGCGGGTGGCATCATTGTCACCGCCCCCACCTGCGGCGCGGCCGGGGTCATTCCGTCCGTGCTCAGCATCATGGAAGGCTACCTGGGCCTGGGGCCGGAGGCCGTGCGTTCGGGCATGCTGGCCGCAGCCGCCGTAGGTTTTCTGGCCAAGCACAACGCCGGCATCGCGGGCGCCGAAGTGGGTTGCCAGGGTGAAGTGGGGGTGGCCTCGGCCATGGCGGCGGCCATGCTGGCCCAAGCCCGGGGCTATTCCGCCCGGATCGTGGAAAACGCGGCGGAAATCGCGCTGGAACACCATCTGGGGCTGACCTGCGACCCGGTGGGCGGCTATGTGCAGATACCCTGCATCGAGCGCAACGCCATGGGCGCGCTGAAAGCGTACAACGCCTGTCTGGTGGCGTCCATGGAAAACCCCGAACGCCACCGGGTGACCCTGGACGCGGCCATCCGGGCCATGGCCGAGACCGGCCGCGACATGACCGCCAAATACAAGGAGACCAGTCTGGGCGGCCTTGCCGTCAGCATTACGGAGTGCTGAGCGCCCGGGCGCATGACGAATCAAAAAAAGCCCCGCCAGAAAAACCGGGCGGGGCTTTTGAGGCTGCCGACAAAGTCCTTTTCGTCAGCAACTCGCCGCGCGGGCGCAGGCGGCATTCATTGCCGCCGTTAAACGCCGGACGAACGCGCCAGTTTTACGGCATGGCGTTGATGATGCTCCGCATTGCGCCGCCGTCCTTGGTGTAAATATTCAGCAGATAGGTGAGCTGGTCGCCCAGGCAGAAGTCCTTGACGCCCTGGTCGCTGAAATGCTTCGCGGCTTCGGGGGTCAGCACTTCGCAACGGGGCCTCACCCCGTGCTTCAGGGCCACGCGGATCATTTCGCTTTCCGCCGCCTTGCGTTCTTCCTGGCGGTCCTTGAGGTTCCAGTCCAGACTCATGCAGTAGTCGTTCCCGCCGAACTGCACCATGTCCACGCCGGGCACGCTGCAAATGGCTTCGATGTTGTCCATGGCCTCTTTCTTTTCAATCATGAATATTTTGACCACGTCCCGCACCCGCTGCGCATGGTCCATTTGGACCAGCCTCGGCTGAAAGCCGATATGTCTGCTGGGCAAATATCCGTACCAGCCGTCGTCGGACTTGGTGGCCGGAGTGACGGCGCGGATGGATTCGCGCACGTCGTCGGCGGTGCGGCAGTCGGTAAAAAGAATGCCCTGAACTCCGGCCATGACGGCTTTTTGCGCGACGTACACACGGTTCTGAAAGTCGATTTTTATGATGCTGGCCATATCGTGCAGTTCAGCGGCCCGCACGAAATTTTCCAGATCATGGTTGGTGAACGGCGCGTATTCGGCCATGAATTCCACATAGTCGTAATTGCCGGTGGACCCGATGATCTCCGTGAAAAAAGGCAGAGAGCAGTTGAGGCGGGTTCCGAGAGTGCACTGTTTGTCGGCGAGCAAACGGCGCAGTTTGTTCTGTTTCATCATGGCGGCATATCCTTTATCGGGGGGGTGTTATGGCCGTGTTCGCGGCCGTTTTGGCGGTGAGTTTCTTCCGCAGCATGACCAGGAAAGGCCAGATCAGCATGACGATGGCGATGGCCATGATGCAGCCGGCTATGGGACGGGTGAAAAAAATCATCGGGTCGCCGCCGGAGATGATCAGCGACTGCCGCAAGGTCTGCTCCATCAGACCGCCCAGGACCAGAGCCAGCACCATGGGCGCGGCCGGGATGTGCAGTTTTTTCATCAAAAAGCCGAGCACTCCGAAGAAAATGGTCAGGCCTACCTGAAACATGGAGTTCTTCAGGCAGAAGGCGCCGATCAGAATGAAGGCCATGACCACCGCGTTCAGCACCGGCCGTCTGACGTTGAGAATCCGCACCAGCAGAGGCAGAAAGAGCATGGCGACGGCCAGCAGCAGCACGTTGCCGATATACATGCTGGAAATCAGGCCCCAGGCGAAATCGGGGTTGTTCGCGAACAGAGCCGGCCCGGGCTTCATGTCGAACATCAGGAGCGCCCCCAGCATCATGGCCGTGGCGGCTGAACCGGGAATGCCCAGTGTCAGCATGGGCACCATGGCGCCCATGGACGCGGCGTTGTTGGCCGATTCCGGCGCGGCGATGCCTTCGGGCACGCCGGTGCCGAAAAGGTGCCCGCGTTTGGACAGCTTTTTGGCCATGCTGTACGAGAGAAAA
Organism: Desulfovibrionaceae bacterium; assembly: GCA_031548325.1. Lineage (GTDB taxonomy): Bacteria > Desulfobacterota > Desulfovibrionia > Desulfovibrionales > Desulfovibrionaceae > FLUQ01. The sequence goes on along the minus strand of JAVBRE010000168.1, from coordinate 4,367 downwards.
GAGGCAATGGTCGCGCCCGCGCCGGGCAGCATCCCGATGAAGAAACCCAGCGCGGTGCCGCGCAGAATGTGCGGCGTGCTGATAGCCATGTCCTCTTTGTCGGGCATCTGCTTGCGCCAGGAAAGGTCTTCGGACCGGATCTTGATGGCCTTGTTTTCCGAAGCGGTGGAGATGATCTCCGCAATACCGAAAAGGCCCATGGCAGCGGGCACGAAATCAACCCCCTCGTACAGTTCCATGCTGCCGAAGAAGATGAAGCGGCTGCTGCCGGTGACCAGGTCCAGGCCGATGACTCCGATGAAGAGACCGACCAGCGCGGCAAGATAGCCCTTGAGCGGATAGTCGCCCGTCATGCCGCCGATGGCGGTCAGGCCCATGAGCATCAGGGCGCAGAACTCCGGCGGCCCGAAAGACAGGGCAAATCCGGCCAGGACCGGAGCCAGGAAGGTGAAGATGATCAGGGAAATGCTGCCGCCGAGAATGGACGCGATGGCGGCCATGCCCAGGGCTTTGCCGGGTTTGCCCTTCTGGGATAAGGGAAATCCGTCCAGCAGGGTCATTACGGCGGCGGAATCACCCGGGGTATTGATCAGGATGGAGGTGATGGAGCCGCCGTACATGGCTCCGTAATAGATGCCCGTCAGCATGATGATGCCGCCCACCGGGCTCATGCCGTAAGTCAGGGGCAGCAGAATGGCGATGCCGGCCGAGGGGCCGAGGCCCGGCAGCGCGCCGATGAGTACGCCGAATACGACCCCGGTAACGCAGTAGAACAAGTTGACGGGCGACCCGGAAACCGCGAAACCATGAAAGAGATTCAGCAAAATATCCATATAACCTCCTGACGCAACTTCGGAAAACGATTACCGTTCTTCTTGCCTCTTCATTTTCGGGGCGCGGCCGTAAAAGGCCGCGCCCCGAACCGTGTCACGCGGGGCTGCCGGCGCCCGCCTTGCCGGTACTCTTGTTCCGCAGCATCATCAGAAAAGGCCAGAGCAGCATGATGATGGCGATGATCATAATGACGCAGGAAATGGGACGCATGAAAAAGACAAAGGGATTGCCGCTGGAGATGATCAGCGACTGCCGCAGGGTCTGCTCCATCAGCGAGCCCAGAACCAGGGCCAGCACCATGGGCGCGGCCGGGATGTCCAGCTTCTTCATCAGGAAACCGAGAATGCCGAAGAAAATGGTCAGGCCCACGGTGTACATGGAATTGCGCAGGCAAAAAGCTCCAATCAGGATGAAAGCCATGACCACCGCGTTCAGCACCGGTCTTCTGACGTTCAGCACACGCACGAACACGGGCAGGCAGAGCATGGCGATGAACAGCAGCAGCACGTTGCCGATGTACATGCTGGAAATCAGACCCCAGACGAAGTCGGGGTTGGTGGTGAACAGAGCCGGGCCGGGTTTCATGTCGAACATCAGCAGAGCCCCCAGCATCATGGCCGTGGAGGCGGATCCGGGAATGCCCAGCGTCAGCATGGGCACCATGGCCCCCATGGAGGCTGCGTTGTTGGCCGATTCCGGCGCGGCGATGCCTTCAATCACTCCGGTGCCGAAAAGGTGTCCGCGCTTGGACACTTTCTTGGCCAGGCCGTAGGACAGGAAAGAGGCGATGGTCGCGCCTGCGCCGGGCAGCATGCCGATGAAAAAGCCCAGCGCCGTGCCGCGCAGAATGTGCGGCGTGCTGACGGCCATGTCTTCTTTGTCGGGCATCTGCTTGCGCCAGGAGATGTCTTCTTTCTTGATTTTGATGATCTTGTTTTCCGAGGCCGTGGAGATGATCTCCGCAATGCCGAAAAGACCCATGGCCGCGGGCACGAAATCCACACCCTCATAGAGTTCCATGCTGCCGAAAAAGATGAAGCGGCTGCTGCCGGTGACCATGTCCAGGCCGATGACTCCGATGAAGAGACCGACCAGCGCGGCAAGATAGCCCTTGAGCGGGTAGTCGCCCGTCATGCCGCCGATGGCGGTCAGGCCCATGAGCATCAGGGCGCAGAATTCCGGAGGCCCGAAAGACAGGGCCACGCCGGCCAGAACCGGAGCCAGGAAAGTGAAGATGATCAGGGAAATGGTACCGCCGAGAATGGACGCAATGGCGGCCATGCCCAGGGCCTTTCCTGGTTTGCCTTTCTGGGACAGGGGAAATCCGTCCAGCAGGGTCATCACGGCGGCGGAATCGCCCGGCGTGTTGATCAAAATGGAGGTGATGGAGCCGCCGTACATGGCCCCGTAATAAATGCCCGCCAGCATGATGATGCCGCCCACCGGGCTCATGCCGTAGGTCAGGGGCAGCAGGATGGCGATGCCGGCCGAGGGGCCGAGACCGGGCAGCGCACCGATGAACACGCCGAACACCACCCCGGCCACGCAGTAGAGCAGGTTGACGGGTTCACAGGAAACTGTGAACCCGTAAAGCACATTTAATATGATATCCACGGCGCCCCCTTATGCGGCAAAGATGCCCATCGGAAGGGGAACGCCGAGCCCCACGCCGAAAAGCAGGTAAAGGAAGGCGGGAGTCACGACAACCAGAGCCGCAAGCACTTTGACTCTGCGCTCGCCCATGAGGGCGGCCAGACCCCCGGCCATCAGGCCGATGGAAATCACCATGCCCAGAATGGGCGTAAGCAGCATGACCGCCACGGACGAGACGGTAACCACGACCAGGTCATAGGAACCCGCTTTGTCGAGGGGTTGGGGGCGTTTGTCTGTTTTCGCGCTGAAACTTTCAAGAAAAATTAAAATTCCGATCAGCACAAGCAGTCCGCCCAGGCAGGCCGGTAAAAAACCGGGACCGGGGTTGCCGTTGGCCGCGAATATTTGCAGATCAATTCCGCCGACCGTCGCATAGATGCCCAGAATGACGGTCAGCAAAGCCACTATCCGGTTCGCTGTTCTCATGAAGCCTCCCTATCGTGTGGGGCAGGGAACGCGGCCGCGCCGGCCGGCGCGGCCGCTCCTGTTTTCGAGGTGCGCCGCGCCGCTATTGCTTGGGCACGAGCTTCATATATTTTTCATAGTCGGCGTTGATCTTTTCGGTTTCCTTGGAAAAGCCCGCGGCGTCCATGAATTTTGGGGCCATGTCGTTTTTGGCCAGAAAATCTTTCCATTCCTTGGTTTCGCTCACTTGTTTGAGCATCTTTTCCAAAAAGGCGACTTCTTCTTTGCTGATGTCTTTGGGCGCGACAATGCCGCGGTTCTGGCACAGATCCACGGGGATCTTCAACTCGGTCAGGGTGGGCACATTGGGGTAGCCCTCAAGGCGGGTCGCGGTGGTGACGGCCAGGGGTATGATGTCGCCGGAATCGATCTGGGCCTGGGCCGCGGCCGTGCCGAGAAAGCCGAAGCCCACGTGGCCGCCCAGCACGGCGGTCAGCACTTCGCCGCTGCCGTTGAAGGGCACGTAGTCCATGTTGGCCTTGGTGAAGTCCTTGATGGCGTAAAAGCTCAGGGCGTCTTCGCTGAGAATGGACGTGCCGCCGGCAATGAGCTTGGGACCGCCGGCGGCGGTGGCCTGAGCAAGGAGTTCCTGCATGGTTTTGAAGGGCGCCTTTTTAGAGGCGATCACAAAACGCGGGTCCTGGCAGAGCAGGGCGATATGCTGAAAGTCGCGAAAGGAAACCGGAGACTTGCCGGCCAGCGGCACCGTGTAATAGCTGGTGTTGGTGATGGACAGCATGTAGGGGTTTTTCGCGTTTTTGGCCACGAACGCAAAACCGATGGCTGAAGAGCCGCCGGGTTTGTTGATGACCACGATGGGTTGCGGCGAGAATTTCTTTTCGGTGGCGATCTTGGCTATGGCCCGGGCGAAAATGTCGCTGCCGCCGCCCGGGCTGGTGGGACAGTATAGCTCAATGGGTTTGGTCGGGTATGCGGCCGCCTGAGCGCCGCTGTGCACACACAAGAACAACGCGAGAGCAAACAGAAGAGTAAGGCCGCGGGTCATTCGTACCATGGGATCATCTCCTCTTGTCAGTGTTTATGAAAAAGTTTCGAAACCATTATTTCACACCGGGCTCAAGGCTTTGCGGGGGCCATCTTTTTCAGCATGCCCAGAGCGCGTTCCGGGTTGAAAAAGCCGCAGACGCAGGGTTCGCCCATTTTGACGACGCCCTGTTCCGGGGTCATTTTGCCGCTTTTGACGCGTTCAAGCACAAAGTTCACCAGCTTGGGGCTGATCAGACCGTGACCGCACATGGTGGTAAATTGCAAAATTTCTTCAGCAGGCAGTTTTTCCTTTTTGCCCCAAATATCGAGAGAAAGATTGATGGAATGGGGCTTGAGGCCCAGTTTGCCGCACTCTTCCTCGATGTCGTCAATGGGGCCCTGCAGCACGACGGACATGCCCCGGTCCA
>JAVBRE010000230.1:0-22628 GCA_031548325.1 Desulfovibrionaceae bacterium | reverse complement strand
GGACGGCGCGCTGCCGGTCGGCGGCCTGGCCTGCGGGATCGTGCTTTTCGCGGCCGCGTCCTTGCAGCAGATCGGCATAGTGCACACAAGCGCCGGCAAGGCCGGGTTCATCACCACCTTGTATATCGTGATCGTGCCGCTTCTGGGCGCGCTGGCGGGGAAAAAGATACGAGGCCTGCTCTGGGCGAGCGTTGCCGCAGCCGTCGTCGGCGCCTATTTGCTGTGCGTGAAGGAAAGCTTCAGCATCGGCAGAGGGGATATCTATGTCGCGGCCTGCGCTGTTTTTTTCGCGCTGCATATCCAGCTGGTAGGCTGCTTTTCTCCGCGCGCCGACGCGCTGAAGCTGTCTTGTCTGCAATTTTTCGTCTGCGGCCTGCTGAGTTTGCTCGCTGCCGTTTTTTTTGAAAACCCGAACCCGGCCGCTGTTTTGCGGGGCTGGCTGCCGCTTTTGTACACCGGGGTTTTGTCCTGCGGTCTTGCGTATACCCTTCAAATTTTGGGACAAAGGACGGTAAATCCCGTGGCGGCCGCGTGTATTTTCAGCCTGGAATCGGTATTCGCCGCGCTCGCGGGCTGGCTTGTACTGAAAGAGGCTCTGTCCGGCCGAGAAATTTTGGGCTGCGCTCTGTTGTTCGCCGCGGCGCTCGGGGCGCAGATCCCCACGTCGGCGAGACGGTAAAACCGGCTCACGGCATGCGGCCTATAACGATGGCCGCCCCTTGCCAGGGTCCCAGGTTTACGGTGATCTGGTTGCCTTGCCGGGTGAAGCTCGCGCCTTCGGTCACCAGAACGGGGCCCCCCCTGCTGACAATGCGCGCAAGAGCCGGCGTCGCGGCCAGATTCAGGGTCTCTGACGTGGGTTCTTTGGAAAAATTGTACGCCGTGATGAGAGCCGTATCGCCGTTTTCGTACCCGGAAGAAGGCGGGGCGGCGAGCACCAGTTTTCGCGCTATGGCCGAGCGAACGCGGGCGTCGGCTTCCCGCGCTCTGGCCGCTCTTCCTCCCGAATTGCCTTCAGGGTCGGAGGCGGAGTTCAGGTGAAAAACATTTCCCTCACGGTCGGGTGAAGGTTGTTCCGATAACGCGTCAGCGCCGGCAGGCAGGCGGCTGCCGGAAGGCAGCAGTACGGCCAGAGCGAAAGTACCCGTGCCCCGGGTCAGAAAACGTCCGTGCAGCGTGCCGCCCGAGGTTTTCAGTCTGTCGCGCAACCCGATGATGCGGCCCAGCCTGGAAGCGAAGGAAGCCGGATCCTGAATCTGGACGTCCGCCGACTCGTAAACGGTTTTGGCTTTGGCAATGCCCTGAGCGGTGACTATCCTGGCGGAATTCGCCTCAGTCAAAGGGTAGGCGCCGCGCGAGGTCAGGCTGATGTCCCAGTCCCTGGGAGAATCGATCATGCTGTACCAGCTGAGCGGCAGGCCGCCCGCGAGGTCCTGCCCGGACAACATGAGCAGGCCCGGCTGCATGGCCTTGAAAAAGGCGAGCAGCAGATGCCCGTTTTGTATCTGCGGGATCATGGCCCTGGTGACGGAATCGGCGTTGCCTGCTCCCAGAGCCAAAGCCGCGAGGCCGGCGGGTGTCGTATACAGCCTTCCGGCGCCGAGCGGAGGGATGTCGTCGCCTTTGGGCGTGCTCATTTTCGCGGCATATACCACCCGGCGCGCCTCCTGCAACGTGTTTTTCCGTAAAGATTCCGCCGCCCGCGGCGTCATCGGGCCTATGAACTGCGCGCTTTTTCCGCCGCTGTGCTCAACGGGACGGGCGGCGATTTCCGCCAGGTGAGGCAGGGTGTAGTTGATGCCTTCCTCGCTGGGCATGGAATGCACAAGGCGGCGCGCATCAATACCCAGGCGCAGGGCTTCGTCGGTCATACCGCGCAGCAGGGCGGCGTTTCCGGTCAGCAGGGCGTGTTCCAGTCCGGGGGAAAAAACGGAGTCCTGCAGAAAATCGGGCCCGCCGGCCATCAGCGCCTGCAAATACGAAAGCGGCACTTCGTCGCGCAGCCAGGCCCAGCCGCCGTAGCGCCGCACCTCGCGCCCGACGGTGATGGCCGCTTCATCAGCGGGCGCGGCGGAAGGAGGTCTGTTGTCCCTGACGGCGTCCAGCCCGTAAAGCCCCTCAAGCCGCATACCCACCAGCGCGCCGCCCAGCACGCCGACGCTGCGGATGGCGCTGCCGGACAGCACGCGGCGCGCGGCCGTCGAAGGGTCTTCCCAATTCAAGACGGGCCTGTCGGGAGAACCGTGAAAGCGGTATGCCCAGCGCCGGATAAGACCGTCCACGCCGTGTATTTCGCTGGTGACGGCCCAACCGCTTTTGACGCCGAGCAGGGGTTTGTCCTGTTCCATGGCCGGAGGAAGAAGCTGTTTGGCGGACAGAGCCCGGACCTGTTCGTCAGAAAGCGCCGCGCCGCGCCATTGATTGGCGACAGGGGGCAGGGAGCTCCAGGTGTTTTGCGGCAGCTCGACCATACAGTATACGCCGGGAAACTGACGGTGGTTTCGGGTTGATAAAAAGAAATCGGGCCCCAGCCCGGTGGCCGCCGGAACGAGGTCCAGGCCCAGCAGCTTGCGGTTGCTGTTCGCCATGTCCAGAAGGCGCCGGTATTCATCTTCCTGGCCGGCTGATTCTGAAAATGTATATTGAATGACGTCCTCGCCGCTTCGCGTCGCGTTGCGTCCATAGGCCCACAATCCTCCTGCCGAACCGGTGGGTGCGATATGCAGGCCGCGGATATTGGTTTTGTCCATGATTTGCCAGGTCGCGCCGCCGGCCAGCGATGCGAAGGCGGAGCGTTTGTTTTCCGGCAGCAGACTCATGGGGTTGATGCTGAGCCATGTGTCGGCAAGCACCAGCAAAGAATCGGGAAAGGGGGTGGATGCCGGGCGCAGCCAGGCCAACTGGCTGCCGGAAACTATGCGCGCCAGTTCCAGATCGGCTCCCAACATGGACTGGCGCTCAAGATACTGGATATAGCCGGGGTCCGCCCTTTGCGCGCCCGTTTGAACAAGCGTGCCTTGCCGCGGAACGTCACGCTGGACCGGTCCGCCGGCACAGCCGGCAGTGAAACACAACAGCAAAACAGCGCATGCCCGGCAAATCCGAATATTCATCATCATGAATCCTTTCTCGCGTTTATCGGTCTTTAGCCTGCGCCACAATCGCTGTCAAAATGTTTCGTTCTTGAGGCATTACCCGCGAATCGCGCCGGTGAAATGTTTCAGCCGATTGCCTGCTCAAACCGATAAAGCCGAAGTTGCCGTACAACAGCAAACCCGAACGAGGCGGGGATGAACAGTCGCCGCAAACGCCACGGCCAAAAATACCTGCATGCGTGGATAATGGTTTCATGTCGACATAGGCTCTGAAGAAAGTCAAATCCCGCAAAGCTATTGGGGCTTTGCGGGGTGTTCTGATACGACGCTTTGGCGCCCGGCAGGAATCGAACCATTTACCGCTTAGTCGGTCAACAGCCGCTCGGCCGCCCCGCTTAGCCAGAAATCACAGACAGCGGCCAGTTTGAGCGCCGACAGCAGGGACTGCTGCGCGCCGGCGGTCCGCTGCTCCAGTGCTGTTTCCAGTGACGTTATGGCCACATCCCATTCTTTGGGATTGTTCGCCAGATCATGCCCATAGCGGTCGTACTTCAGGCCGTGTTTGTCCATAAACGCGGCCATTTCCGCACTCATCATGGAAGCATGCTTGTCCCACGGGCAATTGCCTTTGCCGTCCCGGGCCGCTTGTTGTTGCGCTTTGGCTTGCGCCAGAAAATTCGACAGCTCCGCCATTTCTCCAGAAGCCTTAAGCGAAGCCAATGCCAACAGACCCGGCGCAGCGCCCATTCGCGAGCCTGTCTGGGCCATATTCAGGGCCAGAGCTGTTTCCAGCGACGTTATGGCCACATCCCATTCCCTGGGGTTGTTTGCCAGATCATTGCCATAGCGGTCGTATCGCAGGCCGTGTTTGTCCATAAACGCGGCCATTTCCGTGCTCATCATGGAGGCATGCTTGTCCCAGGGGCAATTTCCTCTGCCGTCCCGGGCCGCTTGTTGTTGCGCTTTGGCTTGCGCCAGAAAACCTGTCAATTCTTTCAAGGTTGAAAAGTCCCGGGTCACGGTTTCCAGCGCGGTTGCCATCTGCGTCTTGGCCGCGTCCGCCATCAGCGACTGCAGCATAAAAACCATTGCCGCCAAACTTAAAGAACCAGCGCCGCCAACCGAATTGACGCCATGCGGGCCGTTTGCGGTGACATGTATATTGCTCATGTTTTCCCTCTTCTTGTACGGGCGGTCCGCGTCGCTTCTACACGCCTTTCAACCGCAATTTGCCGTGCGCGCTTTTTGAAGCCGCCTCGGGCTCCTTGATTTCGCGCCCGGCCCTGTAACGGGCTGCCGCATCCTCGCCCGCCTGCTCGGCGGCGGCCGTGGCCGCTTCCAGCGCACGGACGAGTTTTGGAGGCATATTTTCAGGCCACCTGATATCCGCTTTGGTCAACCCCGCAGCATTCAGTCTTTCGTCTTCAAACGTATTCAGCCTCTGCAGCTCCCGTTTCAGGTTTTCGATTTTTCCTTCCATCTCGCGTAAGGTTTCATCGATAGACGTCATTCTTGCCCTCCTTGAAAAAAATTACTCCAGCGCTTCACTGCGCAAAGAATACGTTCAGCGCCATCGGTTTTTCGGCCGTGACCTTGGCGCGGCCGCTCTCCGTTTCAAGGTCGAACGCGTCGAAAAGAGCTTTTTTCGGTCAGGTCCCGGGTACAGCCGGCGCGGGAGTATTTTTTTTCTTCGCCAGCATTTTGAGTCCTCCCAGGAGCGCCGCGGCGCCGGCCAGTAAAATCACGCCCTGCAGCGGACGATAGAAAACCCAGGCTATGCCGACAACAACCAGGGAACAGGCCAGACCAAGACAGAAGGCGACAATTCCCGCGCCCGCGTTCAGGATGCTGCCAATAAAGGGCACCACGTCGCCCAGAACAACCAAGGGCCGCAGTAGAAGATAGAAGCCCGCAATGCAGAGCAAGGCTCCTCCGGCGCGCAAAATCCAGGTCAGAATGGCGTTTTCGTTCTTCGCTTCGCCGAACATGGCAGTCGCGTCAAGCAGGCCGGGGCGGAGCATCTGGATGCTGCGTTTGCCCCCAGCCACGGAAAACGAAGTGAAGGTGTCACCGCTTTGCCTGGCGACAAGACTGAGATCCTGTTCTGGGGCATAGCTGTGAAGAATACGCACGTCACCGACTTCGGGAGTATCCGGATTGTTGCCGATATAGAGTTGCCCGCGCACGCTTTTAAGAGCCCCTGCGGGTGGAATGGAGGACGGCGCCGAAAGCGTTTCCGTATCGCGCAGGGAAAGCATGCCGGCAGGCACGCGAAAAGCCCCGAGCCTGACGTCGTTCGCCCGTATGGTTGTGGAATTGTACGGCATGGAGGAAGGGTTGGCGTGGTTTGCGGCTTCGCGAAAGCGCGATGAATCTTGCGGCGTGGAAGCCCAGGCTTTTTTATAGGTGTACGTGGTTTCCCGGGTGACGGATCCTCCCACGTTTTTGCTTTCCTTGGTGTGTTTTTCTTCCAGCCACTGGAACATTTCCACTTTGCGCTGCAGGATCAGCGCTTTCACCGTCATGTACGTAAAATTCGGATCCGCCAGATTGCTTCCGCTTTGCGCCTTTCCGGCAATATGCACCAGCTTGCCTTCGTGGGCGGCATTCACCTGGTCCGCGGGAACAGAAACGACCTGTCCGGCGCCTTCGGTCAGACCTTTGGCCGTCAGCACGGCGCGACCTTCGTTCCACCAAAGCAGAACGGCAGCTCCAGCAATACAGACAAAGCCGATGAAAATCCCCTTGAACGCTTCACCAATGCGGGAAAGCCATGATTGCTGCGTGGTTTCAACATACCGGCCGTTGTCGTCGCTCATACAATCCTCGTAAGGGTTGGAAAGTGCCATGAGACGCTGAAATTTCCGAGAGCCGATTTGAGAGGAGAGTTACTCGTGGAAAATTTGACGTTGTCGCGGATGTCCGGAAGCAGAGCCGGCAGGTCAGGCGAAGAACGTGGCCGGCAGCCTTCGGCAGTTTGGGCGTTGGCAACAAAAAGACACTCATGTATTGGAAGTGCCTGAATTGTAAAATGGTGTCCCCGGCAGGAATCGAACCTGCGGCCTCTGCCTTAGGAGGGCGGCGCTCTATCCAACTGAGCTACGAGGACACGGCTGTTTGACATTGCTGTCCGGCTAACAGCCGGCAGCAATGGCCGGTTTTTCAAACCGGCCCGCGCGCGGGCAGCGCGGCGTGCCTTGCGCATAATCGGAAGCCGATTATGCGCATGTAAGAAAGATCGAGATGTTTTTTCTGCAAGTCCTCATGGTATTCGTTGAATAACGCCGCTTTTTAGCCGGACAGCAATGGCTGTTTGACTATAGAGCAATACAGCGGCTGTCAAGGTCAAAGGGACCTGCGTTCGGCCGAGCCCGTCCGGTTGTTTACAACTGGTCCCGCCACATGGTCAGGGCCTGCGCCAGAATGGCGTTAAGCCAGTCGCCGAAGGTAGCGGTCAGATTTTTTTCTTCTTCGCGGCCGGTAAAACGATAGGCTGAAACGCCCAGGGCGTGCGTTTCCGTGGCCGGCCGGCGCTGGCCGTTGACCACGTCGACGAACTGCAAAAAAGCGGAAGCGGCCATCAGGCTGGTAAAGGTCGGCCCCACGCAGTGAAAAAAGACGATGACATCCGCGTGGCGTTCGCCCTCAATGCGCAGGCGGACCCAGGCGCGATATGTCTTGACGTCGGCCGTGTACGAAAAGTGCTGCGCCGTAAGATGCACCTGACGCTGGTAATAGTGAACCGACTTGCCGTCGCTGGACCTGACGCCGCACGCGATGGAGGCGTTCGCGGCGCCGACGGTCTCTTTGATTTCCGCGCAGAGTTTTTCAAATCGCGTTTCCGTGACCTGCTGCAGAACTTTGGCGGCGGCAAAGGCTTTATGTCCCTGCTCTTTACGCAGAAACTCCTGGCGGGCCTGCAATTTTTCCGACGCGCCGACGAGGATCTGGGGGATCGTTTCCATAAACAAGCCTTTAGTTACGGGTTGTTGCCAGAAAAGCCCAGTGAAGCCTCTGTAGTATGCAAAAAAAGAGAGCGTCCCGCAAGAGCGGATCAAGAGAGGAAGCTCAGGATATTCCGGCGAGCGCGTTTTCCAGCGCCGGGTCAGGGGCGACCAGAAAGGCGCGCCACACGGCCTGCACCCGCACGGCGCCCGGCGCTCCGCCTTTGACCGGGCTGACATGTTTGGCCAGGGCGGCCATGACCGGCGCTTTGACGTCGTCTTTGTACCGGCTTTTCAGGGCGGTCAGGGCGGCTGCTTCCAGCAGGGTGCGTTCGGGAACGTTCTGTTCGCCGTGATCGCGCCGCAAAATCAGATGCGCGCTGGGACCGTCTTCCGTATGAAACCAGAGGTCAAAGGGATGGGCCAGCTTCAAAGCCCGGCGGTTGCCTTCGGCGTTACGGCCCCGCCAAAGCGTGAACCCGTCGGACGAGCGGAATTTCTGAATGCCTTTAAAAGCGCTGGCCTGCTTTTCCGGAGAAGGATTTTTTTCGGATGCTTTCGTTTCGGGACGAAAGCATGGGGCCGGCGGCTCTGTCTCATCCAGCGCCGCCAGGCGTTTTTTCAGCATGGCCAGACCCCGGGCTGCGCGGGCGGACAGTTTGAACAAAGCCTGCGTATTTTCTGAAACAGTAAGAAAATGATTGAGCGGCAAAACCCGGCCGTCCAAGGTCACGCTCTCAAGGCGGGCATCGGAAGCGAAACGCCAGAGGTTGGCCTGCAACAGCAGGGCGTCCTCGCGCAAGGCACAGTTCGCGGTCAATCGTTTTTGTTCCTCGTTCAACGCCGCGATCAGGCGGTTGCGACGCATGTTTGCGGCTTGTCGGGGTTTTTCCGTCCGCGCCTGCCGACTTTCGGATTCGCCCGCCAGCAGAAGGGGCAATTGCGCCGCCCGCAACGCCGCGAGCATGCAGACTTCATCATCGCCGACAAGGCGTTCTTCGCCGCCTTCCGGGCGCAGGGCGGGCGGCAGGGGCCAGGCGCTGAGCAGCGGCGGCTCCGTTTCGCGCGTGTAGAAAAAAAGATCGCCGTTGCCCGCTTCCAAATCGACCAGCAGCGCGGCTTTTTCTTGGTCATCCAGAAGAGTGAGCGTACGGCGCAGGCTCGGCGTCAGCATCGGATAGCGCCGCCAAAGGGCGTTTTCGTCGGCATTGCGAGAGGGTGCGGCAAGACCTGACTCTGTCAGCGCCGCCAGGGGCGGCCATTGAGGTTCCGCCGCAAAGGATTCGGGAAGTTCGGCCAGAAAATCGGGCCCGGTTTTTATGTCGAGCAGCAGCCAGCCCGCACGGCTCCCGTTTTCGCCGGGCAGGGCAAAGGCAAGACGGCGGCCGATCCAGTCAAGGCGGCTTTCGCCAAGACGCCTGCCTTCGCAATGCTTGCGCAGGCGCATGATCAAAGCGGGCGGAAAGGCAGGGTTGGGAAAAGGGTTTTTTTTGGCGATAAAGAGAAGCGGCTCTTTGCGCTCGGCCCGCAGAAACAGGCATTCCTTGCGCCCGGCGGCGGTAAAGACGGAAAAGGCCGTGACGCGAGCAAGAGGCTGGTGTATGCGCTCAAGGCGCGAGCCGCGCAGGCGCGCGGCAAGAGAGCGGGCTATGCGACGAAAAAAATGTGCATCCATGGGGCTTCATTGGATAGAAAAAAGCCCGCCGGGTCAACCGGCGGGCAGTACATTCCGTGGATTTTTTTACCGGAGCGCGACGCAGGCTATTCGCCGCGCAACTGTTCGTCTTCTTCCTGCTTGCTTTTGCAGTTGATGCACAAGCGGGTGACAGGACGGGCGTTCAGGCGGGGCACGCCGATTTCCTCGCCGCATTCCTCGCAGGTTCCAAAGGTGCCATTGTCCAGCCGGGTCAGCGCGCTGCGAATTTTTTTGATCAATTTCCGTTCGCGGTCACGAATGCGCAAAGTGAAAGCCCTGTCAGACTCCATGGTAGCGCGGTCGGCCGGATCGGCAAAAATTTCGGTGTTATCCGTCATATCTTCCAAGGTCAGGTCGCCCTGCTTCAGAGCCTCTTCCAATTGCTCGTTCAGCAGATTGCGAAAATATTCAAGGTCTTTTTGGTCCATTTTCATCCTCCGAACGCGGCGATTCTATGTATCAAGGCATTTGCGAAACCGTGTACACATATCATTACCGATAGAAAAGTAAAGCGATAAATAAGACAGGCGGACGATATTGCAAGCCCTTGCGGGAAACAAAAAACCGGTAACCGCGGTCCGTTTTTAGTAGTCGTTTGTCCATAATCCTATTGCCAATATTCTCAGGCCGACTTGATGATAATGCACATGGATGAGGCGATATGGAATTCTTTTGACCTTTCATCGTTAAACTCAAACGGCGGTAGCGCTGAACAATCAAATTCGAAGATAATATCTTGCTTTTTTTGGCAATATTTCGTAGCGCGCTGTTTCCAGCCAGTTAGCAACATGTCTAGGTTCGCAAATGCCCTTTCTCTGCTCCGCGTTGAATAGGAGTGGGCAAACAGTGCCAAAATACTGAGCTTGAGCGAGGATTCTTTATGATGATTTCCGAGATGACGCTGGACGTTGGCCAGACGCTCAAGGTCGTCGGTACAGGCAGACGACCAAGTGCGCTGACATTTTGCCTCAATAATATGTGTCACATAATCTGAACCATTGAAGAGAGCGATATCTACACGTCCTTGGTTAGTCATACGCGGAGCGACGCGCCCACAAGGTCGCCTGCCAGCGGCGTCTTTTAACCCGTCAATTGAATACTCCAGGCAAAGGTATGCCGGGTGGCGTTCATGCCGCATTATGGCGTTGGCCATATTGGCGACCATGAAACCTTCAAGGGCGGCCTCACTTAAAAAGTTGCCGCCTGACCAGCTACAGTAAGTTTCATTGGACGCTCTAATTGCGGTATGAATAATTTTTAGCAATTGTTTCTTTTCCATTTTGCACCTCGAAAATGGATACCGACTGTCCAATTTTTTGCTAACTCGATAGCGCCGTTAATAGCATTTAATCAGCGTCTAATCAAAAAATTTAATGTTATGTTTGTAATGGGGTTGGCAAATAGGGTTGAAAACAGATATTTTTGTACCATCCGGGGTATTTTGGATATCTGGCCCTTTCTAAGTCCGGATGTCTTTCATTGCTGTCCAAAATTTTACTGAAAAAGGCGGCCGCGCACCGCTTAACCGCCTGTAATTTTTGGCACCGGGAGAGAAACTCGAGCTCCCAAGGTGACGTACTCGGCGATAGCCATGCATCATCGCCATCAATGGACGGACAGGACTAAATGCTTATGTTCCAGGGGAAAGGAAGGAGGCTCTCATCAAATTTTTCTGGTTCATGCGAGTAAAGACACTATGAGGATATTTTCGAAGCTGTCGGGGTCGGAAACAAAGGCCGTATCCGGGTTTCATGCCAGCACCCTTTTCGCTCGAATATGTTTATTGTTCCTTGCCGTTTTTGCGGTCTTCCGGCCAGCGCTGGCGTCGGAACCTTATGATCCGCTGGTCTTGCCGCCGGTTGCGTTGCAAAAAATTCTCGCGCCGATGCTTGATTGCAGCGTCGCTGATTCCTCCCGCGACCGCGTCATTCCCATCCGTGTCTATCTGCCGCCCGGCAACGGGCCGGCTCCGGTCGTGCTGTTCAGCCACGGCCTTGGTGGAGCGCGCACCAATGATTTCTATCTTGGCGAGCATTGGTCGGCGAGGGGCTATGTCGTGGTATTTCTGCAGCATCACGGCAGTGACGACGCGATTTGGCGCGGCCTGCCGCCGGATCAGAGGATACAGGCCCTGCGACGGGCGGCGTCCAGCCCGGAAGTTCTCAAAAACTTTTTGCTGCGGGTCCGTGACGTGTCGGTCGTCCTTGATCAGCTTGAACGTTGGAACGACGAGTCCGGCCATCCCTTGGCGGGACGGCTCGACCTGAAGCGGGTGGGCATGTCGGGTCACTCCTTCGGCGCGATCACTACCCAGGCGGTTTCCGGGCAAAGCTACCCTATGGTTGGGGCTACGTATACCGATCCGCGCATCCGGGCGGCGGTCATGATGAGTCCGGCCGCGCCGCTGAACCGCCGGCAGGTCGCAGCGGCTTTCGGGTCGGTGAAGATCCCCTGGATGCTGCTCACGGGCACGCGCGACAATTCGCCCGTTGGCTCCGGGCAGAACGAGTCCTTGCGACTGCGCGTCTATCCGGCCTTGCCGCCGGGTGGAAAGTACGAATTGGTCTTGTACGGCGCGACGCATATGGCTTTTAGCGACAGAACCCCCGCCTTGACTGGTGGCGTCGGCGCGCAACGCAACCCCCGCTGCCACCGGGCCGTTCTGGCGCTATCCACGGCCTTTTGGGATGCTTATCTCAAGCAAGATGCCGCCGCTCGCTCCTGGCTCGACGGCAATGGTCCAGCGGGCGTCCTTGAATCGCGGGATCGCTGGCAGCACAAATGAATGAAAAGGCGGTTACGCATCACGCAACCGCCTGAAATCTCTTGGTACCGAGGGAGAGACTCGAACTCTCAAGGGGTCGCCCCCGGCGGATTTTGAGTCCGCTGCGTTTACCATTCCACCACCCCGGCACGTCAAAAAGCTCTAGGGCAGCACGCCCCTTTGTGTCAAGCCAAAATGCTCCGCGCGCGTCGCTACTTTGCGGTGCGTTGCGTTTTTTTTTCCAATACTTCCAGCGGCAGCGCGGCCTTTTCAAAATCGCCGCCGGTCCAGCGGTAAATGACGGCGTTGTCCAGAGGCAGGTCGGCTGCGCCTTCGGCGTTGAAAAAAAGCGGCCAGGCCCGCAGCACGTCGCCCGCGAGGCAGATACGGATGGAATGGTCAAACCCGGCGGGTGGTTTTTTGCCGGCCGCGAAAAAGTCCCGCAAAGCCGGATCGGGCGGCACAGGATAGGGCACCAGGCGTTTTTGGGCGTCGTGCAGCCACAGTTCCACGGCGCAGGCGTCGCGGGTTTCCGCCCCCTGGGCCGCGACGGTTTTGTCCGGCCCGTGAAAAAGGCGCACGGTCACGCTGCTGCCTTCAAGCGGGTATGATTCCGCCCGCAATTCGTCGGCGTCGATGGATATAAGCCGCCAGAGGCTGGTGCGGCCGTTTTCGATCAGGGTCTGTTTTTCTTCGTCGCCGAGGCCTTCGGGCGTGTTTTCGAAAATGGTCACGGGCAGCAGCCTGAAGACCTCCAGCGCGGAAGGCGGAGTGTAGGCCGAGACATCGCGAGCGCAAAGCGCAAGAAAAAAAAAGACGGGCAAAAGCACATGGATGCGCATGACAATAGTCCCCCCGCCCGCAACTATACCCGACTGTCGCGGGATGTCCATCTCTCTTGCATACTATGGGAAAGAGTTTATATTCCCCTCGCTATGAAGAAACCGCATATCCACATTGAAGGCGCGCGCCAGCACAACCTGAAAAATCTGACTCTGGACATTCCCCGCGACGAGCTGGTGGTCGTTTGCGGACCGTCGGGTTCCGGCAAGTCCACTCTGGCTTTTGATCTTGTTTACGCCGAAGGCCAGCGCCGCTATGTGGAATCTCTTTCCGCATACGCCCGCCAGTTTCTGCCCCAGATGGACAAGCCCGATGTGGACAAGATTGAAGGCTTGTCCCCGGCTATTTCGCTGGAACAGCAGACCGCAACCCGCAACCCCCGGTCCACGGTGGGCACGGTTACGGAAGTATATGATTTTTTGCGTGTTTTTTATGCAAGGCTGGGCGTCATGTACTGTCCGGTTTGCGGCGAAAAGATCGAATCGCGAGCCACGGACGAAATTATCGGTGATATTCTGGATCTGCCCGAGGGCGCGCGCTGCCTGATCATGGCCCCGTTGGTGACGCTGCAAAAGGGCACGCATCAGGACAAGTTGAAAAAATTGAAAGCCGAAGGCTTCGCCAGAGTGCGCATCAACGGGGTCATGACCACGCTGGACGAGGCCCCGGCCCTGGACAAGAACAAGAAACATTCTTTGGATCTGGTCGTGGACCGGCTGGTGATTCGTGAAGGCATTCGCGGGCGCCTGGCTGATTCGGTGGAACTGGCGCTCAAATATGGGGAAGGGCGCCTTATCATGGCTCTGCCGGATGAAAAAAAGCCGGACAAACTGCACGAAACCTTGCACAGCACCGAAGCGGCTTGCGCCACCTGCCGCATCAGCTTGCCGCCCCTGTCTCCCCAGCTTTTCTCTTTCAACAGTCCGCAGGGGGCCTGCCCCCGCTGCCTGGGACTGGGGTCCGTCGAATATTTCGAACCGGCATTGCTGGCCCCCAACCGGGGTTTGTCCTTGGAAGACGGAGGCGTTTTGCCCTGGAAAAATCCCAAAATCTTTGAGCGCTATCGCGACAAGCTTGACCGCCTGGGCAAACGTTGGGGCTTTACCCTGACGATGCCGCTCGGAGACTATTCCGCCGACGCCCTGGCCGCTCTTTTTTACGGCGAGACCGTCGACGGCGAGCCTGCCGCGAGCGATGTCGACTCCGCCCTGCGCCGCAACTGGCTGGGCGGGTCCGTTTTGGAAAAGAAGATCGTCAGGCAAAAGGAAGGGGCCAGGGGCGAATGGGGGGGCCTGATCAGCGTGCTCGAACAGGGCATGCAGTATGGCGATGCCTGGCGCGACGAATTGTCGCGCTTTCGCCAGGTCATGCCCTGTCCTGTTTGCAAGGGCGCGCGTTTGAAGCCGGAATCCCTGGCCGTGCGGGTGGATGACCTGAACCTTTTTCAGTTCACCTCGCTGTCGGTTGCCCGGGCTCTGGATTGGCTGAAAGGGCGCGCTTTCGATGCCCGGCACGCGCCGGTGGCCGAACCTCTGCTTAAAGAACTGACCCATCGCCTGGAATTTATGGTCAACGTGGGTCTTGAATATATCGCGCTCGGCCGCAACATGGGCACGCTGTCCGGCGGCGAGGCGCAGCGCATCCGACTGGCCTCGCAGTTGGGGTCCGGCCTGGTGGGGGTGACCTACGTGCTGGACGAGCCTTCGATCGGCCTGCACCCGCGTGACAACGAACGTCTGCTGGGCACCCTGCGCAGCCTGCAACGGCGGGGCAATACCGTGCTGGTGGTGGAACATGACGAAGCCACCATCCGCGAAGCCGACACGGTCATCGAACTGGGACCCGGCTCCGGCCAGATGGGCGGCGAGATGGTATTCAACGGCAAGGTGCAGGATCTTTTGGCTTCGTCCCAGTCCTTGACTGCGAAATACCTGCGCGGAGACCTGTTCATTCCCCTGCCCAAAAAGCGCCGGTCCGGCACGGGCGAACTTGTGCTGCACGGCGTGACGACCAATAATCTGCGGGACCTGGACTGTCGTATCCCTCTCGGGGTTCTGACCTGCGTGACCGGAGTTTCCGGTTCCGGCAAAAGCTCGCTGGTGGTAGACAGTTTATACAAACACCTGGCCCTGGCCCAGGGCATCAAGGTAGAAAGTCCCGGCACCATCGCCGGCATCAGCGGCGCGGAAGCCGTCGACCGCATCGTGGCCATCGACCAGACGCCCATCGGCCGCACGCCGCGTTCCAACCCCGCAACCTATACCAAGATTTTTGACGAGATCCGCGACATTTTCGTCATGACCCCGGACGCCAAAAAACGCGGGTACAAGCCCGGCCGTTTCAGCTTCAACGTGCGCGGCGGCCGCTGCGAAGCCTGCGGCGGCGACGGCCAGATCAGGGTGGAGATGCATTTTCTGCCCGACGTGTTCGTGACCTGCGATGTCTGCAAAGGCAGACGCTATAACCATGAAACACTGGAAGTGCGCTATAAGGGACTGAACATAGCCGAAGTGCTGAACCTGACCGTCAGCCAGGCCAGGGATTTTTTCGGCAGTTACCCCGTTCTGGAGCGACGGCTGGCGGTGTTGGAGGAAGTGGGACTGGAATACCTGCGCCTGGGCCAGCCAGCCACCACGCTGTCCGGCGGGGAGGCCCAGCGCATCAAACTCTCGCGCGAGCTGGGCAAGCGCAGCCTGCCCGGCGCCTTGTACATTCTGGACGAGCCCACCACCGGCCTGCACATGCACGAGGTCGGCAAGCTGATCGGCGTGCTGCGGCAGCTTGTGGAACGCGAAGCCACCGTGGTGGTCATTGAGCACAACCCGGACATGATTATGGCCGCCGACCACGTCATCGACCTTGGACCCGGCGGGGGGGAAAACGGCGGTCGCATCGTGTCCGCGGGAACTCCGGAAGCCATTTTGAAAGACCCCAACTCTGTGACCGGATCTTTTTTGGCGGAAGGAATGAAGAAATAGAAGAAACCGAAAGTATATTTTAATATTTGTAGTAACATTAAAATATTGTAAAACAGCGAAACTCGCGGGTTTCGCTGTTTTCTTTCCAGTTATCTGGTTCCGGCTGCGTCGACCGCGATAATGGCGGCTGCTGCGGCGGACATGCCTTCGTTGCTGTGCCCCACGTCGGGGACGGTCTGGAGTTTCCAGTTGAAGGGCGTCTTAAGCCTTCTGGCCAGGTTTTGTCCGTACGAGAAGAAATGCTTTCCTCTGGCAAAACGGCTTTCTCCCTGTTCGTCCGCTTCCGGGGTATGGCGCAAAGAGGCGTGCTTTGGGTTGTTGTCCCTTTCGCCCAGAAGAACGACCAGGGGGAAGGCAAGAAAGCGTTTGACGTCCTCGCCTTCCAGTCCCGTGCCCTTCAGGCCGTAGGGCCACTTTTGGGCCAGACTGGGCATGGTGTACCAGCCGGAGTTGGCGGCAATCGCCATTTTGATTTTCGCCTCGGGCACGAATTCCACAAGGCGGTGCACATATTGGGCCCCCGCGCTGTGCCCGAACAGATAATATTTGGATTGGCCGCTTTTTTCCCGATTGATTTTGAAATCCGCAAATACCTTGTCAAGCGTCCTGTAGCTCCAGAGTTTTTTCGGGTTGCGCTTGCCCGAGTTGGCAAGGCCTTCCTTTTCGTCATGGGTCGTGGCCGCGAAAATATTGCCCATATTATAGCCGTTGACGCCGGGGAACAGCGTTTCGGAAAATTCGGGCACCAGAAGCATGAAACCGTGTTTTTTCGCGTGCGGCTTCCATTGGTCGCGATATTCGTCCGCATTGCGGTTCATGCCGTGCAACACGAAAAGCACGGGCGTTTTGGGTGAAAAGTCGGCAGGCTTGAAATACCAGACCTTCACCTTTTGCCCGCTTTCCTTGTCGACCATGCTGTAGCTTCCGCTGCTGCCGTCCCGGGCAAAGGCCGTGCCGACAAAAAGGGCGAAGCAGAGCGGCAGAAGGAAAAGAAGCCTTTTTGGCATATGCGGAACCTCCGGGTTGAATGTGGACACGGGCAAAATGCGGAACTTTGTTTTCACGCGCGAAATAAAATTCAAAATTATCCTGTTCTAAGAAAGCGCTGACTAATTCGCCTTTCGGAAACGCCGAGTTTTTTTGTTTGGCACGGGGCTTTCTTTGTTTCATGTTGCGGCTGTACTCTTCCGTCCTGCCCTGATTGAAAAATGGCGACCAACGCAGTCCAAACGGAATAAATCGGCGTTTCCCTAATAATCGGATGGCGCGCTAAAGGCAATGTGCCTGTTCCGGGTCGCTTTGTGGTTGACAGAGTTTTTCATAATGTATATTTCGTCGTATAACGAAATGTAGGAGATAACTATGCTTGATTGCATGACCGTAGTCCGGGCGCTGGCCGATGAGAATCGGGTGCGAATACTTATGGCTTTGCGCGGGCAGGAAATGTGCGTCTGCCAGGTGACGGCTTTTCTTGATCTGTCGCCTTCCACCACCTCAAAGCATTTATCCATTTTGCGCCAGGCGCGTCTGATAACAAGTCGCAAAAAAGGCAAATGGGTATACTACCGTCCTGCCGAAGGCCCCTCTGTCTCTTGTCTGGTGCGGGATGCACTGGACTGGATAATACGCGGAGTTGAGGGTTCTGCGGTCGTCCGGGAAGACGCGCTGCGCATCAAGCGAATTCTTGAGCGCGAAAAAAGCTTCTGCAGTGATGCGGCCCTTGATGCGGACAGCTTCCATTCTCTTGAAATTCATACCGTTTCCGAGGCGGACGCGTCGGACGACGATACGGAGTCGCGGTCATGAGCGTTTCTTCTTGCGCATGCTGTCATACCGGCCCCGCTTCGCACGGCCCCGCCTGCCGTTGCGAAATATGCCTTGATCCGGAAATGGGTTCAACCGGCCGGACCGATCCTCTGTCGGAAAAAGACGCGGAACAGGCGGCATTCAAACGCGAAGCCGCGCTTCTGGTTTTTTGCGCGCTGTTGTTCACGGCCCTGATGCTGGGAGAAGAGGCGCTGGCGGACCGCTTCGGCCCATGGGCCGTGCGCGCGCTTTTCGCCGTGCCCTATCTGCTGTGCGGCTGGTCCATTTTTAAAACCGCCGGCGGCCTGGCGCTGCGGGCCGATCTGCTCAACGAGTTCAGCCTGATGGCCGGGGCCACTCTGGTGGCCATAGGGCTGGACAAGCCGGCCGAAGCCGCCGGAGTCATGCTTTTTTACCGCATCGGCGAATTTTTTCAGGAACTGGCGACAAGCAAGTCGCGCTCGTCCCTAAAGAGCCTGCTGGCTTCAAAACCGACCACCGCCAATTTGCTGCGGGACGGCGAAGTGTTTTCCACACCCGTGGAACGCGTGACGCCGGGGCAGCTGGTTGTGGTCCGGGCCGGAGAGAGCATACCTCTGGATGGGACGGTTGTTTCCGGAGCGTCCGAGGTCGACACCTCGCCCCTGACCGGGGAATCCATGCCCGAGTCCGTGGCCGAAGGGGGGGCTGTCTACGGCGGGACCATCAACATGGGCGGCGTTTTGACCGTTTCCGTCACCGCCGCCTTTGCCGACACCCATATGGCGCGGGTGCTGGACATGGTGGAAAACGCCGCCGCCCATAAAGCGCCCACCGAACGCTTCATGACTCGCTTCGCCCGTTATTATACCCCGACGGTGGTGGCGTTGGCCACGCTGGTGGCCCTTCTGCCGCCTCTTTTCGACATGGGCGACTGGCGGACCTGGATTTACCGCGCCCTGGTCATG
Source organism: Desulfovibrionaceae bacterium (assembly GCA_031548325.1). Lineage (GTDB taxonomy): Bacteria > Desulfobacterota > Desulfovibrionia > Desulfovibrionales > Desulfovibrionaceae > FLUQ01. The sequence goes on along the minus strand of JAVBRE010000230.1, from coordinate 4,555 downwards.
CTGGTAATTTCTTGCCCCTGCGCCCTGGTCATTTCCATTCCGCTCAGTTCTTTCGGCGGCATCGGAGCGGCTTCACGCAAGGGCATTCTGATCAAGGGCGGCACGGTTCTCGACGGTCTGACCCATATTGATACAGTGGTTTTCGACAAAACCGGCACCCTGACTCAGGGGGTCTTTGACGTGACGCGTCTGGAACCGGCGCCGGGAGTTGCGGAGGAAGACTTGCTGGTCTCGGCCGCTTTGGCCGAATGCGAATCGAATCATCCCATTGCCCGCTCCGTCATGCGCAGAGCCGGAGCTCTTTTTGTCCGGCCCGGCGATATTCTGGCACGGGAACTGCCCGGCAGAGGCATGTTGGCGGAAAGCGCGGGACGGCGCTATGCCGCCGGCAACGCGGCGCTGATGCGGGAAGAGGGCGTCGCAGCGGCGGCTCCTGAAAGCTTGGGAAGCATCGTGCATGTGGCGCGGGACGGAACATACCTGGGCTGGTTTGAAGTGGCCGACGTGATCAAGCCGGAGTCGAAAGACGCTGTCGCGGCCCTGAGAGCCGGGGGGCTGCGGGTGATCATGCTGAGCGGCGACAGGGAAGAGCCCGTTGCCCGCGTGGCGCGGGCAACGGGCATGGACCACTATGTCGCCGGCCTGTTGCCGGACGGCAAGGTGCGGGCTTTGAACGACCTGGCGGCCAGGGACAGGGCGGCTTTTGTGGGAGACGGCATCAACGACGCGCCTATCCTGGCGTTGTCCAGGGTCGGCATCGCCATGGGCGGCATCGGTGCGGAAGCGGCGGTCGAAGCGGCCGACGCGGTGATTCTCAACGATTCTCCTACCAGGGTGGCTGAGCTTTTCAGCCTGAGCCGCACGGTGCGCAACATCGTCTGGCAGAATGTGGGCATGGCGTTGGGAGTCAAAAGCCTGTTCATGGCTTTCGGAATTATGGGACTCAGCGGTTTGTGGGAAGCGGTATTCGCCGACGTGGGCGTGGCCCTGCTGGCGGTTCTCAATGCCGCCCGCGCCATGAAAAGCTGAAGCCGGTTCCGTATCGTTTCGCGGTCTCCGGCCGGCAGCAAATGAAAGCGACGCCCAAGGAAGGTCTTAGCGCAGTTTGGCGTGATGCGCCGTCAGGCATAAATTGCCGGTTGACAACAGACGGTTCAGAGAATAGATATTTCTTGAAACCGATTATCAAAAATAATTGATAGTCATATTCATTCTCAATGAAGAGACTGACAAGGAAGCTTTCATGAAGGGTGAATGCACCTTATCGCAACTGCCAGTGGGGGCCAAAGCGCGCGTATGTTCGATCGACGGCTGCGCGGCAGCCCGTATGCGCCTGTGCGCCATGGGGTTTACGCCGGGTGCGGAAGTGAGGCTTTGCGGCGCTTCCGGCGACAAATGCCGGGTGCAGTTGCGTGATTGCTGCGTGGTGCTGGGCAGGACTTTTGCGAGCAGCATCCGTTGTTCCGCGCTTGTAGAACACGCTGCGTAAGTTTGCGTTTCGGAGGAAGAGGGCATGGATATCTTTATAGTTGGGGTCATTGTGGCGGCGGCCTTCGTGTTTACCTTGCGGCATTTCTGGAAAGGCCGTAAGGGCGGAGTTTGCGGCTGCGGGAGCGAAGCTTGCAACTGCGGGAGCGGAGCTTGCGGCTGCCGCAATGGCGAGGGACGGCAGGGCGGCTGCGGCAAATAAAATGGCGTCTTCTGTTGCGCGGAAGATGCTGGCATGTTTTTTTTTGTCTTTTAATTGATAATGTATTTCAAATACTATTGACCGGTTAGGCTGATATCCGGCCTCGGGAGGATTGATGGAAAAAGAGATTTCCTTGCGGCTGATGCGGGTCGGCCAGAAAGCGACCATCGCGGCCATAGCCGCGCAGGGCGAGTTGGGTCGGCGTATCCGCGACATGGGGCTGATTCCGGGCGCAGAGGTGGAGGTTGTGGGGCGAGCTCCTCTGCGGGACCCCGTGGCGTTGCGCCTACAGGGCTTTACTTTGACCCTGCGCAACAACGAGGCGGATAAAATAACCGTGAATCCTCTGGATTGACGGGCGTGGCGTTGCACTTGAAAACTGAACCAGGGGTACCTATGAATCGACCGATTGTTGTCGCTCTGGCCGGCAATCCCAATGCCGGTAAAACAACCATATTCAACAGTCTCACCGGCGCGCGGCAGCATGTGGGCAACTACCCCGGCATTACTGTCGACAAAAAGGTCGGGGACGCCGTTGTTGACGGCGAGCGCGTTTTGCTCGTCGACCTGCCCGGAACGTACTCGCTGACCGCCTACAGCGAGGAAGAGGTTGTGGCGCGTCGCATGTTGGCCGACGAAAAGCCCGACGTGGTGTTGCATGTCGTTGATTCGGGAGCCTTGGAACGCAACCTGTATTTGACGGTGCAACTCATGGAGCTGGGCATTCCCGTGGTAGTCGCTCTCAATATGATGGACGAAGTGCGGCGGCGGGGCGACAGCATCGACAAAGAAACCCTTTCGCGTCGGCTGGGTGTGCCGGTCGTGGAAACCGTCGGCCGCACGGGCCTTGGCGTGCGGTCCGCTCTGGCCGCCGCTCTGGAACAGGCCCGCGCCAGGCGGGGCGTGCCCTGGCAGCCCTTGAAAATATCATATGGAAGCGATCTGGACCCGGTTCTGGACGCCTTGACCGTCGATGTGGAGAAAAGTCTGGAAGAAAATCTTGAAGCGAAGGCGGACAGAGCCTTTCCGGCTCGTTGGATCGCGTTGAAATTTCTTGAAGGCGATCTGGTTATCCGCGAATCCTCTCTTTTTTCCGCAGAAACGGCGGCCCGTATGGACAGCCGGTGCCAGGAGGCGGCGAAACATCTCAGCGACACGCTGCAAAGCTACCCGGAAGCGGTCATAGCGGACTTTCGTTACGGCTATATCTCGTCCATTTTGCGACAGGGCGTCGTCAGCCGCCATGCCGACCTGCACCACCGCCGCGACTTTTCCGACCGGGTTGACCAGGTGCTGACTCACCAACTTTTCGGCCCTCTGATCATGGTCGCCATTTTTTACTGCATCTATCAAATAGCCTTCACCATGGGCTCTTACCCGATGGATCTTGTGGACGACCTTTTCGGCTGGCTGGGCGGGGCTGTGGCCGACCTGCTGGACGACGGCCTGCTGAAGTCGTTGCTGGTTTCCGGCGTCATCAAGGGGGTGGGCGGGGTGATGACCTTTGTGCCCCTGATTCTGATCATGTTTTTACTCATCGCCCTGCTGGAAGACAGCGGCTATATGGCCCGCATCGCCTATATGCTGGACAGGGTGTTCCGTCTTTTCGGCCTGCACGGCTCGTCGGTCATGCCCTATATCATCAGCGGCGGCATTGCGGGCGGCTGCGCCGTGCCCGGCGTCATGGCCGCGCGCACCTTGCGTAGCCCCAAAGAAAAGTTGGCCACGCTTCTGACCGTGCCCTTCATGGCCTGCGGGGCCAAGATTCCGGTTTTCACTCTGCTGGTAGGGGCGTTTTTTGTTCAGGAACAGCAAGCCACGGTGATGTTGCTGATAACTCTGGCCGGCTGGGCGCTGGCGTTGCTTTCTGCCCGTGTTTTACGTTCGACTATCATCCGGGGGGACCCCACGCCTTTTGTCATGGAACTGCCGCCCTACCGATTGCCCACTTTGCGCGGCCTTTTGCTTCATACCTGGGAACGGGGCTGGCAGTATATCAAAAAGGCAGGCACCATCATTCTCGCCATTTCCATTCTGCTATGGGCGGCCATGACTTTTCCGGCTCTGCCGGACGACAGAGAAAAAGAGTTCCTTGAACGCCGCGCCGTTGCGGCAGAAAAGGTGAAAGGCGCGGAAGAGGCCCTTGCCGTCGTAAAAAAGGCGGCGGGCATTGAAGATGCGACGCAAGCGCCTGCCGCCGCAAGCGTGCAGGCCGACGAGGAGAAAAAGGAAACCGGCACGCCGGAGGAAAAGGCGCTGGCCGAAGCCAAAGAAAAACTGAGCAGCGTGACCAACGAGCACCTGTCCGCCTCCTTGCGCGGTTCTCTGGCCGGCCGCATCGGCACGGGCATCGAGCCGGTGACGAAATATGCCGGATTTGAATGGCGCACCAACATCGCCCTGCTGGGCGGGTTTGCGGCCAAGGAAGTGTTGGTTTCCACTTTGGGCACTGCGTATTCGTTGGGAGAGGTGGACCCGGAGGAAGCGGAACCTCTGGCCGAGCAAATCAAGTCTGATCCGCACTGGAACAAAGCCAATGCTGCCAGTTTGCTGGTCTTCGTGCTGCTTTACGCGCCTTGCGTGGTGACCGTCGCGGCCATGAAGACGGAAACCGGAGGCTGGCGCTGGCCGCTGTTCAGCCTGGTTTACAGCACGGTGCTGGCGTATGCCCTGGCGGTCGCCGTCTACCAGATAGGCAAAAGCCTGATCTAGGCGTATGGTGTGCGATACGGCGTCTTTCTTTTGCAGAAGACTCCGTATCGCACAAATATGTTTGGAGGTGCTTATGCTTTTACGCGGCAACATCGGCATGTCCTGCCGAAAATTCTATCTTTGTCTGTCCTTTCTTCTGTTTTTTCTCCTGAG
>JAVBRE010000054.1:0-40407 GCA_031548325.1 Desulfovibrionaceae bacterium | reverse complement strand
GGCCCCGGCCAGCATGCCCGAAGCGAAGAGCAAAGAGTCGCCCGGCAAAAAGGGCGTGACCACAAGGCCCGTCTCGCAAAAAACGATCAGGAACAAAAAAAGATAGACCAGGGGACCATACGCGTCCACCAGTTCGAAAAGGTGTTTGTCCACATGCAGCAGAAAGGACAGCGCCAGATGAAAAAAATCGCCGATCTGCCCGAAAAACCCCGCTTCAATCATAGCCGCGCCTCAAAAAAACAGCATTCCGCTTTAAGATTGCCGCTTTACGGCGAACAAAGGCCGCCCACGCCAATCTCGCGGCAGAGATATGCAGGCAAATCCTTGCGGAGCGGACGGGCATTTTCAATCTCAATCAGCTCAAAGCATGCTCCGCGCCCAGGATGAACGCGGAGCATACCTTATAGAATTTTTTCGTCCTGGCAAGAGCTTATTGGGGCTTCGCGGGGCGGATCAGCAAAAGCATCACGGCCGCCAGCAGCAGGCATATCTCCATCAGGGCGAAAGCCGCGTCGTACGGCCCTTTGCCCTGCCCGGCGTCAATCAAAAAGCCGATGAGCGGCGGCGAGACTATTCCGCCGATCTGACCGCCGTGATTGATCAGGCGGGAAGCCGGGCCCAGCGCCCAGGGCGGCAGCATCACAGCCGGCAAAGCCCAGAAAGGGCGCATGAACATGAAAAAACCGAAAGCAGCGGCCAGAGACAGGTACGTCAGGCACTCCGTCTCGCCCGGCGCGCTGTTGGCCTTGTGCAGGAAAAGAGCCCCGAGAACCCAACAGAACGCGAGAAAAAGCCGCCGCCTGCCGCGAAAGAGCTTTTCGCACAGCGGCAGGGCCATAAACATGCCCGCAAAGGCGGCCAGAAAAGGAATGCCCGCTGTCAGACCCATCCGTTCCAGGCTGAAGCCCCGCGCGTCCATCAGATATGACGGCATCCAGGCCATAAAACCCCAGAAAGCGAGGCTGAAAACGAAAAAGCCGAGAATAAGCTGCGGCAGGCCGGGCAAGGCCAGCACGGCAAGAACGGATACGCGCCGAAGAAGCCCCTCGGCCGCCGCGGCATCTCTGCCTGCCCGGATTTCCTTCAATTCTTCCTCTGAAATGGCCGGGTGATCCCGCGGTTCGTCGCGCAGGTGTTTCCACGCGATCCAGGCCAGAATCAGGCCCGGCAAGGCCAGCAGGCAAAAAGCGCCGCCAAGGCCGACAGAACGCAGCAGGGCCACCACCAGAATGGGGGCCAGCGCCGGGGCAAGAGCCGCTGAGTGCAAATTCGCGGCGCCGGCATGCGCCCAGTCGCCTTTGGGGAACCAGGCGTACACGGTGTTCCAGTAAGCGGACGGGTGCAGGGCCGCGCCCGCGCCGAAAAGCAACCGAACGAGACAGAGCTGGATAAAACTGCCCGCAAAGCCGGTCAGAGCGGTAAGGATCGACCACCAGACCAGCGCCAGGGTCAGCGCGCCGCGCGAGCCGGCTTTGCATGCCAGCATGCCGCCCAAAGCTTGAAACAGGGCGCAGCCCGCAAGAACAGCGCTTACGGCAAGGCCTTTTTGCAAGGCGGTCAGGCCCAGCTCGCGACCGAAAACCGGCAGGGCGACAGCTATAAGGACCCTGTCAAAATAGACGACCAGAAAGATGCACCAGAGTATGACCAGCGTGATGTTGCGGATTCGTCGTAGGCGTCGGCATGTGATCATGGTTCCTCCTTCCGCGCGAGGTTCCCTCTGTCATTTTCGTATGTCTATTGGGCAGCCGCGTCAAGAAGCCGATTTGCCGCCCGGTATTGCGGTCGCCTGCGCTTTCAGGGTACACACCCTGCACGATACGCAATTCACCTTGGCCGCTCCGAGGAGATACCCATGGCCCACATACGCAGCCTGAGCCCTGAACACCGGTCTTTTCTCACCGCGCTTTTCGGCGACGAGGTCAGCTTCGACCTCAAAGTGCTGCGCGTTTACGCTTCTGACGCCAGTCTTGTGGAAGGCGAACTCCTGGCCATGGTCCGGCCGCTGAACACGGCCCAGGTTCAGGAATTCATGCGCTGGGCGGATGCGGAAAACGTGGCCGTTCATCCTCGCGGCCGGGGCACCAGCCTGTCCGGCGGCTGTGTGCCGACCGTGCCCGGCATTGCGCTCTCTCTGACGGGCATGGACAAAATCCTGGACATTTCCGCCACGGACTTCGTCGCCGAGGTGGAACCGGGGGTCTGCACCGCCACCTTTCAGGCCGAATGCGAAAAACTCGGGCTGTTCTACCCCCCGGACCCGGCCAGCGGCAAGGCCACATCCGTCGGCGGCAACGTGTCGACCTGCGCCGGGGGCCTGCGAGCCGTCAAATACGGGGTCACCCGCGACTATGTTCTGGGCTGCGAGGTGGTGCTGCCCGGAGGCGCGCTGCTGAAACTGGGAGGCCGCACGCACAAGGACGTCGTGGGTCTTGACCTGACCCGTTTCATGGTAGGGTCGGAAGGCACTCTGGGCATTCTGACCAGACTGATTCTGAAACTGCTGCCCAAACCCGAGGCCTCCGCTTCCGTGCTGGCGGGCTACCCCTCTCTGGACGCGGCCCTCTCCAGCATGGGCAAAGTCTTTGCGGCGGGCATTCTGCCCTCGGCCGTGGAATTCATGGGCGAAGCCGCGCTGGACATTTTGAAAAAAACCGGCAAGACCCCCTGGCCCGACAAGGTTAATTCCCTGCTGCTCTTTCAGGTTGACGGAAGCGCCGCTGCCGTTCCTCTGGAAATCGCCCGCCTGGGCAAACAACTGGACGACACATTGTGGCAAGCCACAGCCCTGACGCCTGAAGAGGAAAACGCCCTCTGGTCGCATCGGCGCAGAATTTCCGCCGCGTCCTACATCATCGGGCCGGACCGGGTGGGCGGCGACATGGCCGTGCCGCGCGGGCAGATTCTGAACACCGTGCGCCGCTTTGAAGAAATCGCGGTCAAAAACGGCAAGGTGCTCGTGGCCTTCGGCCACGCCGGGGACGGCAACATCCACGCCAATATCCATTTTGACGCCTCGGACCCCGACGATACGGAACGGACCATGCGGGCTCACCACGAAATGGACGAGGCCGCGCTGGAATTCGGCGGCAGCATCTCCGGCGAGCATGGCGGCGGCTGCCTCAAAGAGGTGGACCGGCAAATCGGCAAGCCCGAACTGGCCATGATGCGCGCTGTCCGCGCCCTGTTCGACCCCAAGGGCATACTGAACCCGAAAAAAGGATACTGACGTGAAACGCGGATGCACCCAGTGCGGCGAATGCGCAAACGTCTGCCCGGTGTTCCGGCGGCATCGGCGCGAAGAATATTCGCCCAAGGGCAAACGGCGGCTGCTGGAGCCGGTGTCCGCGGAATACTCCGCCGCCCCCGCCCCTCTGCCCTGGGAAGAGGTGCGCGATCTGGCCCGGCTTTGCGCGGGCTGCGGCCGCTGCAAACAGGCTTGCGCCCGCAAACTCTCCGCGGCTGACCTGCTGGCCGAGGTTCGGAACAGTCATCCGCACTGGACCCAATATATGTGGGAACTGTGGATCAAACGCATGGGCCCGCTCTGGCCCACCCTCGGACGACTGGCCTCCGCCGTGCCCGAAGGACTGACGCCCGCCATCCTGCAATCGTCCCTGGCCCCGGCAAAGGCTTTGCTGAGCGCGTCGAAGATCCCTGTCTGGGCGAGCCTGCGGCGCGATTTAGACCTGAAAACGGACCCCGCCCCGGTCATGCTCTTTTCCGGCTGTACCGCCAATAACGTGCGGCCCCAATGGACGAAAAAGGCCGAAAGACTGCTGCGGGCCTGGGGTTACACCCTTGTTTCTTCCACCGGCCTCACCTGCTGCGGCGGCACCATGCATCACGCCGGCCGTTTCGGGACCATGAACGCCATGCGGCAACAGAACATCGCCGCCTGGCGCGGGCTCGGCAAACCCCGCATCGCCGTCTTCTGCGCCTCCTGCCATCACGGCCTGGCCGAATACGCGGACGCGGGGCAGCCCGGCGCTCCTCTGCAAGAGGCCGAAGCAGCCGAATGGAAGAGCAGCCTGAGTCCCCTTTCCGCCCTGCTGGTCGGCGCAAAAGCCGATCCGACCCCGGACAAGCCGGAGATCTACGGCTATCACCAGCCCTGCCATTGGGACGCGGACAAGGACCAGCCCTTTCTTGCGGAAATTTTCAGCGGGCAGAAAAAGGGAACGGCGCTTTGCTGCGGCATGGGCGGTATTTTGAAAATGACGGACCCGGCCCTGTCCATGAGCATGGCCGAAGAATGCGCGGGCGGCTTTCCCGCCGAGGCGCGCGCGATCCTTACGGGTTGTTCCGGCTGCGTCCTGCAACTATCTGCCGCGGGCAAAAGCGGGATAACGGCGCGCCACTGGCTGGACGTGGTAATAGTTTGAAAAAAGAGCGCATAATCTGAAAGCCGCCTCAACCTTCAAGGGAAATGGCCTTTCGCAGAAAGGCTTCCAATGCTTCCGCGTTTTTTCCCGCGCAACGCCGCTTACCCCCCGAAGCTCCAGCGGAACCAGGTGAAAAGCACGTTGCCGTTGTTGTAGGTGCCGGGAATGTATACGGCTTGAATGTCGAACTGCCTGTAACCCACGCCCGCCATGGGCAGGGGCAGGGGAAAAGGTATGTAATTGTACTGCTCCCTGGCCGTGATGCCCAGGGTATAGCCCCCGCCGACACGCAAGCCGTCCGGGCCGAAAGGCCGCCAGTTTTTCAGAAAACCGTAGCCGACAATGGGCTCAAACTTGTTGTACGAATCCATGAAACCCATGGCGTACAGGGAGTGCCAGTCGCCGTCCTCGTCCATGAAAGATTTGCCGAAACCCAGACCCCAGGGATTTTCGTTGTACCTATCGGTATGCTTGCTGTCGTACATGGCGCGGTTGTGCCAGGTGTACAGCGGCACATACAGATCGTAGACCGGCGAATGCCAGACCTGACTCAAACGCCGCTCAATTCTTTGCAGCACGCCGGGTTTCGCTTCCGGCGGCGCCTCTTCAGCCGCCCGGCCGCTGCAAGGCAAAAACAACAGCAGCAGCGCGAGGCAGCAAAAAAATATTTCTCGTCTTTTCATGTTCATGCCCCCTTCGCCGTCTCGGCTCGTCACACGCCGCGCCCTTCCGAAAGGCCTTTGACGGTGTGAATAGTAGCGTATTTCCGCATGTCAAATCAATATGGAACGGCGTGCGCCTTTTGCTTGCCCGGCACTCGGCCATGTGCGAAACTGCCTCCCATGCGTAAAGGCAAGGGGCAATTTTTTGACCGGGTTTACGCCCTGGTCGCAATCATACCGCCCGGCAAGGTCATGACTTACGGGCAGATCGCCATGCACCTGGGCGGCGTCTGCTCGCCCAAAATCGTGGGTTTTGCCATGAGTTGCGCCCCCGCCGCCAGACAGCTGCCCTGCCACCGGGTGGTCAACAAGGCCGGAGAAATGGCCGGCGGCGATATTTTCGGCGGCGCGGACCGCCAAAGGCGGCTTCTGGCCGCCGAAGGCGTGACTTTCAGACCCGACGGCCGTATCGACATGGCCGCCAGTTTATTTTACCCGGCCGAGCACAGGCTTTGGCCCACAGAGGACATATGATCGAAACCGTTCACGGCAACATACACCGCATAGAAGTCCCCCTGCCGAACAACCCGCTGAAGGTGCTGAACGCGTATTGCCTCACGGGCGGCGACCGGCATCTGCTGATCGATACGGGGTTCAACCGGCCCGAGTGCCGCGAGGCGCTGACCGCCGCGCTACGGGAACTGGGCGTGGACAAGCGCGAACTGGACATCTGCATCACCCACCGGCACGCGGACCACGCGGGCCTGGCCCCCGACCTGATCGACGAAGCGCGGGGCGTGGTCTGGTGCAGCGCCGGAGACGGCAAGGCCATCAACGACTACACGCTGGAAAAAGACCACCACTCGCGGCTTGCCCGGCGCATGCTACCCCACGGGTTCACGCGGGAAGAACTGGACACGCTCGTGGCGACCCACCCCGCCATTCGGTACTCGCCAAAGGTCATACAATTCAAGACCTTGCGGGACGGCGACATTTTACGCTACGGCGGCTATGCCCTGCGCGTGGTCAGTGCGCCCGGCCACACCCCGGACCAGATAACCCTGTACGAAGAAGAGCACAAACTGTACTTTTCCGGCGACCACATTCTAGGCGACATCACCCCCAACATTATCCGCTGGCTCGGCGTGGCCGATTCTCTGGGCGACTACCTGCGCAGCCTGGACGTGGTCTTTCGCATGGACATCAGCCTGACGCTGCCGGGGCACCGTTCCCTGGTGCGCGACACCCGGGGCAGAATCGGACAAATTCGCGAGCACCATGAGCGGCGCCTGGACGAGGTTCGCGCCATCCTGAGGGAAGGACCGCTTAACGCCCATACCGTGGCCTCGCGCATGACCTGGTCCATGCGCGGCCTTTCCTGGCGCGATTTTCCGGTACCCCAGAAATGGTTTGCCACAGGAGAAGCCCTCGCGCATCTGGACCGGCTTGTGGCACTGAACGAGGCGGAGGAACAGGCACGGGGCGAATCCGTGCTGTTCCTCCTCAAGTAGGGCTCTTCTACAGCATTTCACGCTTTCAAGCGTGAAATGCTCTGAGCCGGCCGCTACCCTTTATTGTTATGTGCTTAATTCTGTGCCGTTACGAGACTTCAATTGTATAATTTCAAAGTTAAAATGCTCTAGGATTGCAACCTGCCAAGAAGCCGCTTCAGTTCCTGCGACATGCCGGCGATCTCTTGCACGGACGACGAGGAATGAGCCATGCCGCTCGCTGTCTCATCCGCGATACGGCTGATTTCCTCCACAGAACGGTTGATTTCTTCCGACGTGGCGGACTGCTGTTCCGCAGCGGTGGCGATGCCGGTCACCAATTCCGTGCTTTTGTTGACCAGGGCCAGTATCTCGTGCAGGGCTTCTCCGGATGTCGCGGCCAGGCTGGTGGCCTCTTCGACGCTGGCAGCCGCGTCGGCGACCCGACGGGCGTTGTCCTGAGTGGAGCTTTGAATGCCCTTGATGTTGCCGCCCACTTCCGCGGTGGCGCTCATGGTCTTTTCCGCCAGTTTGCGCACTTCGTCGGCCACCACGGCGAAACCGCGCCCGGCTTCGCCGGCCCGGGCGGCTTCAATGGCGGCGTTAAGCGCCAGCAGGTTCGGCTGGTCCGCGATATCGGCGATGACGTTCATCACGCCGCCGATGGACTCCGCCTGTTTGCCCAGCGACTGCATGTTGCTTTGCAAATCCTGGGCGATGGCGTTCACCGAATTGATGGCGCTGATGACTTTTTCTACCAGTTCCGTGCCGGACCGCGCCTTCAGACGCGTTGATTCGGCCTGCTGGCTGGCTTCGGCGGCGCTGCGCGCCACTGCCATCACCGTGGAGTTCATTTCTTCCATGGCCGAGGCCGTGGACCCGGACCGCTCGCGCTGCATGTCCGCGCCCCGGCTGACCTGCTCCACCTGCGACGACAGTTCTTCGGAGGCGGCGGCCACGCGATTGGAAATATCGTGAGCCTGTTCGGCCACTTCCGTCATGGTTCGCTGCGCGGACTTGATCGAGGTCAGATCGGTGATAAGCTGCAAAACGGAAGCCACCTTGCCCGAACTGTCCAGTATGGGAATGCTGGAATAGCTTACATCCAGGGTCTTGCCGCCGGGGTGCGCCACGGTTTCGGCGCTGGCGGGCTTGCCGGTTTCCAGGCTGCGCTTCAGAGCGCAGCGCGAAGAACCGTCGTCTTCACGGGCGAAAAGCTGCGCGCAACGTTTTCCCTTATAATCGGAGCCGGCCAGTTCCTGGGCTCGCGTGTTCAGATACGTCACCCTGGCGTCTTTGGACAGCACGGCCACCGGAGACGGAATATAGTCCAGCACCATACGGTAGCGGTTCATTACAGAATTGGTGCCCCGGACCAGGTTGGCGTATTCGCCGGAAAAACGCGAAACATCCCCTTGCGTGTCCAGCCGCCCCTCTTCCACATCTTTTTCCAACTGGCCGTATGTGGCGATGATGTCTTTAAGCACCTTGGGGATGGCCCGCAGCGATTCGGCCAGCACGCCTATTTCGTCCGAGCGTTTCACGGTCAGCGTGGAATCAAGGTCGCCACGGGCTATGGCTGAAGCGAAATCGGCGCCCGCCCTGACCGCTCTGGTGACCGGCCGCAGCAGAAAAAATACAATCAGAAAGCCCAGCAGAATTCCGCCGCCGGCGGCCATCAGCGTATAGTTGCGCAGGGCGATGAGGCCGGAATACACGTCGGACTCGTCCGCGCTGACAACCGCCACCATACCGCTTTTGGGTTCAGTTTCCACGTACACCTGCACCGCGGTGCCCGCGGCGTTCACAAAGGAATCCGGCCCTTGCCCTTTTTTTACAAGATTCTTGTAAATCGCGTTGTCCGGCCAGTCTTTGTTCAATTCCCTGCTTTTGTCCCGGTGCAGGACGGCGAGCCCGTCCGGGGCAAGAATAAAGGCGTAGCCGTCTTCCCCGACCTTGATGGGGGCGACGTTTATTTTGTAAAAACGGGGCAGGCTCAGGTTGCCGGTCAGTATCCCGGCCAGCTTGCCTTCGACCATGACCGGCACGGCCACCACAACCACCGAAGCGTTGCTCACCCTGCTGCGGAAGGGGGCGGACACGTAGTTTTTCTGACTGCCCTTGACCGCCTTGAAATAATCGCGGTCCGCGAAGCTCTGCCCGATGACGGCAGGGTCGGAGCAGGCCACGGTTTTGCCCTCGGTGTCATAAATGTTTATGCGCTCGAAATCCGGATAGGAACTCAAAAGCCCTTGCAGGGCCTTGGACGTCGCTTCCTGGCGCTGCCGATCCCGGATGTCGCCCGCGAAGAATCCCGTCACGTCCGGCCGGGCGGCGCTGCGCGCCATATCCCGCTCCGAATTTGAAAACAGCACGTCCAAACTGCGCACCATGGCTTTGGCTTCGCCTTCCATGTTGTCGGTCAGAGCCTGCGTCAGGTTTTTCTTTGCCACACTGTACGACAGCGCGCCGGACGCTCCCATCAGCATCACTATCAGCGCCAGAATCGGCAGCAGGACTTTTGCCTGTAAATTCATACCCCCCCCATCGGTTCCTGTAGTTTCAAAAAAAAGGCACGTTCCCCGCGCAAAAAAACGCCCGCCTGACCGGAAGGCGCTGTTGCGGCAAGGAACTGCGTATGCATCACAGCGGCCAAATATGAAAAAATCGATATTTAACCGGTAAAATCATTATAGCATATACTATGCGCCCATAAAAAGGGCAAGGGGTTGGCAAAAAAATGGACAAAAACCTGGACCGGATAGGCCGGACCGCCCCGGCCGCGAGCGTCATGCAGGGGATTCGCTATGATATTTTTGCAACACGACCGGGCTGTATTTTTCGATTTTTTCCGCATACTGCAAAAAGGGAAGCGAAATTATTGCAAAAACTCCCGCCACTTCTGAACCGCTTTTTTCCACCATCGCCGCAACCGCCCGAACCGTCCCCCCTGTCGCGATCAAATCGTCGACGATCAAATATTTTTTCCCCGGCGCAATATCCGCCTTGTGAATTTCCAGCGTCGCCCGCCCGTACTCCAGATCGTAGGTTTCCGCAATAGTTTCGCCGGGCAGCTTTCCCTTTTTGCGGGCGAGAATCAGCGGAACTCCCTTTTCTTCGGCATAAATTCCCCCCAGAATGAATCCGCGGCTTTCAACCGCAATGACGGCATCAATCCTGACGCCCTCAAACGCTTCGAGCATTCTCTTGGCAACAAAGCTCGTCGCTTCGGGGTTCATGAAAACCGAAGTTATGTCGTAGAACAAGATCCCCGGCTTGGGAAAATCGGGCACTTTTCTGATAACCGCATCAAGGTTCATGGTATGCCTGCAATTATGTGTTTTTAAAGATTTTTGCATGCAGCGGCGAAAACGAATCGCACCCGCCTCTCGCAAGCAGGCGAAGTTTCTGTACCAGACTTTTTCCGCCGGCGCGACATGGACGATTCGCCGGTTTTTTCAGCGTACAGACCAAGTATTTGGGGGAGACCTATTTGGGGGACACAATACTTAATTGACTTTTCCCTCGTCGCGGTTCCGGAAACGGAGGCCGCCCTGGCGAGGGCCGTGAAAGAAACGCAAGGTCAGTGCGGGCGCGCCGGGCCTGCCGTCCGGCGTTAGAAGCCACCTCATAATGAATTATGAAATGACTTCTAATAATTAATATTGTGTCCCCTTAAATACGATATCAGCCTGTCACGGTGAAAGACAGCATCATGCCCGTATCTTCGTGCTCAAGAAGGTGGCAGTGGGCCATGAACATACGCTCGGCCGGGGCCGGGTGCATGAACCTGACAAGCACCTCGCTGTCCTTGCCCTCCACGAACACGGTATCTTTCATGCCGCTGCGGTGCGCTGCCGGGGCCGCTCCGTTTTCTTTCAGAATCCGGAGCCGGGCGCCGTGGATGTGGAATGGGTGCAGCATCAAGTCGCCGACGCCGGAAACAATCCAGCGTTCGTACTGGCCGCGCTTGACGTCAAAAGCGGCGGTGTTCATGGCAAACGC
This sequence comes from Desulfovibrionaceae bacterium, assembly GCA_031548325.1. Taxonomy (GTDB): domain Bacteria; phylum Desulfobacterota; class Desulfovibrionia; order Desulfovibrionales; family Desulfovibrionaceae; genus FLUQ01. Next base: position 29,865 of record JAVBRE010000054.1, on the reverse strand, counting down.
CTTGCCGTTGATCAGGTTGCCGCGCCACAGGTCAAAGGGCTGCTGCTCCCCGGCTCCCATGGAACCGTGACCGCCGTGCATGTTTCCGTGCCCCGTACCGCCGTGATCCATCATTGCGCCGCCGGCCATGCCGCCTTGTTTTTCGCCTCCGGCCATGCCCGGCATGGCGTGGCCTTCCATGCCCCTTCCGGCCATGGCCTTTTCTCCGTACAGATTCATCAACTCCCGCATGCCCCGCATGTCCAGACGCGGGTCCATGGAAAGCTGCAACTTGCGCACCGGCAAGCCCGCCAGGTCCGGCAGCGGCGGCAGCGACGCCAATTTGTCCGGCAGGCTCTTGTGCCCTGCCTGTTGTGTCGGCGTGACGCGCAGAGCGGGCAAGGGCTTGTCGAATGGCGGCAAGGTCATGCCCATTTGCTTGACGGGCAGGCACATCAGGTCAAACGGTTTGCCTTCACCGGCGTCAACCAAAACCTCAAACCGTTCTCCCACGTAGATAAACAACTCATTCAACTTGACCGGTTCCGCCAGAAAACCGCCGTCGCTCGCGATGACGTACATGGGCCTGTTGTCGCTGCAGGCCAGCCTTAGCGAACGGGCGTTGCACCCGTTAAGCAGCCGCATGCGCAGCCAGCCGCGCGGCGCGACATGCTCGGGATACGGCGTTCCGTTGGTAAGCAGGAAATCGCCGAACCAGCCGACCGCCGCGCTGACCACGTCCACGGCATAGTCGATCTGGCCGTCCTTGTTGAGGCGCTTGTCCTGCAGAATTACGGGAATGTCATCCACTCCCCAGTTCCGCGGAATGGCGAGCCTGGCGCTTTCGTCGTCTTCTATGAGAAACAGGCCGGCAAGTCCCATGGCCACATGGCGTCCGGTTTTCTGATGCGGGTGGGGATGAAACCAGCAGGTAGCCGCCGGCTGGTCGATATGCAGCTCGGGTTGCCATACGCTTCCCGGCTCCATTATTTGCTGCGGCCCTCCGTCGGACATACCGGGAATCTCCAGACCGTGCCAATGCACGGCTGTGGATTCGGGCAAGGCGTTTTCCACATCCAGAACCACTTTCTGCCCCCTGCGCACGGAGACCGCCGGTCCCAGCAGGGGGCCGTTGTAGCCCCAGGTTCGGATCGCGACCTGTTCCCACAAACTGGAGCCTTCGGCTATCTTGATTTTGATACGCCCGGCGACATCAGCTTTGAGCAAGCCGGGAACGGGCAGAGACGGCTGTGAAGCGGCCCAGGCCTGGGGAATATTAAAAGGCAGCGCCGCGCCGGCCCCGAGAATTCCAAGCAATTTTATGAAATCTCTCCGATGCATGGCAACACTCCCTGAAGACAAATTTTTATGGCACCATATCAAGCGTACCACAAAACCGTCTGCGATCAAGTATATGAAATTCACAGCTTTCAAGATGTGGATTGGGGCTTGCTATTCTTGCACGCAAGCCATAAGACTAAAGAAAGACTATTAATGATCCGAATCGAGGTAAGCTATGAATTTAAACGCCATAAAGCCTATCAGCTATGTTAAGGCGAATGCGTCTGAAATTTTGGACGAGATATCCAAAACCGGCCAAAGCATGGGGATCACCCAACATGGAGAGGTCAAGGCTGTGCTGGTCGGCGCCGATGAATACAAACGCACCCAGGAAACGCTGGCCTTTCTGAAGCTGGTCGCCCTCGGGGACGAAGACATTCGCACGGGGAAAACCAGGCCTGTTGGTGAATTCGCGGCAGCCATGCGCGACAAGCTCGCGGGCCGGAAGCAATAATCCGTGCTCGCCGTGCATGTTACCAAGGCGGCGGAAGGCGATATCGAGTCCGCCATAGACTACTTGCTGTCACAGGGCGCTGACGAGGCGGCCCTGAAGCTGTGGCAGGCATTTGAAGAAGCCTTTGGGTCTTTGAAAAAATTGCCTTTGCGCGGGCACTTTCCGCCCGAATTGGAGGAACACCCGGATAAGCGCATCAGGGAAATACACGTCAGCGTATACCGCTTGATTTACCGGGTTGTCGAGAATGAGGTTTACATTCTCTTTGTTTCGGACGGGAGGCGCGATATTCAAAAAACGCTGCTCGAAAGGGCGTTGCGTTTCGGCATGTGATTCTCAGCTGATCGCGCTGCTCGTGGTCGTTCCATCCCCCTGCTCAATATGCCGTGCGGCTTAAGGCCGAAGCCGTCAGCCTCCATGGCGGGCCGTCTCAACGCATTGAGACGGCCTTACCACTTTTTTGCCAAAGCTTCCTGGATGGCGTTTTGATGGTGGTTCACCAAAACTTAACTGACTTGGCGGGCTGCTTCCATTTTTGAATGTGCGAAAAATACCGCACGTTATCAAACTGCGGGGACAGGCCGTGAATACCGTGGTGTTGCTGCCTTTCACTTTTTCGCTGCGCTGAGGATACAAGAATCCGGCGCTCGCTTGCCGCAAGCGCCGGGTGCGCAAATTCGGGCCTCAAATTCTTCTCAGGGGCTATTTCACCCGATTACGGCTCACCGCCAGATCTTCCGCCTGTCCAACAGGTGCTTGAAGGTCATGATCGTCATCAGCGCGCCCGCGCCGATATGAGCTCCTCTGCTGAAAAATGCGCCGAACAGGGTCATGCCGAACAGGCCGCCCAGAAGCGAGAGTTCATGTTTGGGGCACAAAAGCCCCGCACCCTTTCTTCCGGCCCGCTGTGCCCCACGGCCCGGAACGCCGAGGGCGGACAACTGCGCTTCCAGTAAAGTCGCCGCGTCCGCGAGGGTTTCGCGGGAAATCTTCGCGGGATCGTAAAGCACGAGCAAGCTGCCGGTGCGTGAATTGGGCGTGGCCGAGATAACCCCATCGTGGGCGGCCACGGCACTGCACACCATATCCATGGCCGCCGGGTCGCGCAGGGCCTCCGAGCGGATGCGGACGCGGCCGTCAATGAAACTTGCGATCATAGTGCTGCTGCTCCTTGGGCCAAGGCTCCCTTCATCCGCATATACTCGACGGCCAAAGGGACTGTTTTCATTTAGTTTCCGCTTCTTCCAGCAAAGGGCGGAGGCTGCGCACGGCTATGGCGGCGGTGCTGGCGTTGTGCAGAAGAGCCGAGAGACCGGGGCGCAGAATGCCGAGGAGACCGCCCATGAGGACCAGGCTGTTCCAGAAAAGGGACGTACGGAAATTGGCGTGCACACGGGAAAGGGCCGCCCGGGAGACGGCGCGCGCCAAAAGAAGGCCGTCAAGGCGACCGTTGACCAAGACGATATCCGCCACCTCGCGGGCCATATCCGCGCCTTCGGCCATAGCCGCCCCCACATTGGCGGCGGACAGGGCCGGGGAATCGTTGATGCCGTCGCCGACCATGAGCACCTTGTATCCTTGGCGGCGCAACTCCGTGATGACAGCGGCCTTGTCTTCGGGCAGCAAGCGGGAACGGTATTCATCCACCCCGACGCTGGCGGCGATGGCCTTGGCGGTGAGATCGCTGTCTCCGGTGAGCATGACCACCTTCTTCACTCCGTCGACGCGCAAGGCGCGGATAACGGCGGGCGCATCGTCCCGCAGCTTGTCTTCAATGAGCAGGATGCCCGCGGCTTCGCCATCCATTGCCAGATACAGCACGGAACGGCCTAAGGCCGACTGGCGGTCCACAACTGCCCGTTGTTCCGGAGTGATAGTGATTCCCTCGTCTCCCAGCACGAAATGCTCGCTGCCGATAAGCACTCGCTGATCATGCCAGCGCGAAACGACGCCGTGGGCCACGATAAGCTCAACCTTGGCGTGTTCTTCGCGATGCTTCAGGTTTCTGGCTTCGGCGGCGCGCACCACGGCCTGGCCGACGGGGTGGGCGAAATGCTCTTCCAGGCAGGCGGCCAGACGCAGCACTTCGTCGGCCGCGCGGCCGCCAAAGGGAATGACCTCCACCACAGTGGGCTTTGCTTCGGTCAGGGTGCCGGTTTTATCAAAAACGACCACGTCGGCTTCGGCCACGGCCTCCAGGAACTTGCCGCCCTTGATAAGCACACCATGGCCGGCGGCTTCGCGCATGGCCGTGAACATGGTCAGGGGCGTGGCCAGGCGGATGGCGCAGGAATAATCCACCAGCAACACGGACCCGGCGCGCAGGGGGTCGCGGGAAGCGGCGTAAACCGCACCGGCCAGCAGGAAGTTGTAAGGCACGATGGCGTCCGCGATGCGCTCGTAGCGGCCCTGAATAGCGGCTTTGGCGCTTTCGGATTCTTCGATGGACCGCAGGATGGCGTTGATACGCGTCTGACTCCCCACTCTGGTTGCGGCAACGACAAGCTCGCCCTGCACAAGGATTGTTCCGGCGTAGACCGTGGCGCCGGGACCGCGCGGCACAGGCAGGGGTTCGCCGGTCATGGAAGCCTGGTTGACCATGCCCTGTCCAGCGACCACCGTGCCGTCCACCGGCAAAGCGGAACCGGCGCGAACCACGACTTCGTCGCCCGCTGCAACTTCAGTCAGAAGCACTTTGCGTTCCAGGCCGCTGTCGCCGCTGCGGATCCATACATGATCGATATTCAGGGAGAGGCTTTCAGCCAGGTCGGCGCGCGACTTTTTGCGCGTCCAGTCCGCAAGATATTCGCCAAGGGCGAAAAAAAATGTGATGGATGAAAGAGCGCGGAAATCGCGCCGCAGCAGACAGACGACCAGAGCAGCGCCGTCCAGAACATCCAGGTTCAGACGCCCGCGCAACAGCGCCTTGAGGCCGGTAAAAATGTAGGGAACGGCCCGCCAGGCGGCAACCGCATAATTCAGAACGCGGGGGTAGAAAAAACTGCGGGTTTTGCCGGGCACAGGATTGCGCACGTCCTTCGCGCCCGCACGACGGGCCTGCGGAACGGCCGGGAGTGCGGATGCCGCAGCCCGTACTGCCGAGGCAATACGTTCCAGCCGGCGGCCCGTTTGCCGCCTCGCCGGCTCCGTCGTTGCAACAGCCCGAAGCTGGAGGAGAATGCGGGTCCGCACGGACGTATCATCATAGAGCGCCACAATACTGCCCGTGCGCGGCGATACCGTGACCGCCGCCGAGGCAAAGACCGGCAAAGACGCCAGGACCTCCATCCGCCCGCGCGGCCATGTGGCGGGGCCGGCTGCGTCAGGTCTGAGGCGCAGCCGGAGGCGGCCGGGAATATCGTGGGCTATGGTATAGTGACAGAGCGGTTCCGCACCGTCATAGCACCGGGCGTGAGCATCGTCGGAAAACGGGACTCGGGAGGCCGCGGGACTCGGAAAGATACAGGTTGCAGCTTGCATGATATCGTGTTCCTGAACACAAAATTGAAAATCACTATCAATCCTGATGTAAAAAATGAGCCCACCCAGGACCGCCGGAAGGGCTCGGAAGATAGCCGGACGTGCTATGCTTCCGTCTTGGAAGCTTTGCGTTGATCGCTCTCATGGCGGGCTTCCGCGGCGATGTCATCCAGGTTTTCCTTGGCGGTTTCCATGACGGTCGCCGCCTTCTCCTTGAGGTCCATTCCGTGGCTAAGCAGAGTGGCGCAGGCTTTTTTCAAATCGATATTGCCGCGCGAAAGCAACATGGCGCCAACAGCGCCCACTGCAACGCCCGCTCCGAGGGCCAGACCGTATTTCCAGAAATTTCCGTTTGTCGCCATTTGAAGACTCCTTGAGAGAGGTACGCTGCCTAAGGCAGCGGGTTGAGGGCATAGAAAAGCGGGTCAAAACAGGCAGTAGCTAAATGCATCGTCAAAAATTTATATTAAGAGATAATGAATGTCAAATTCAAATTAAAAGCCAGAACGCTTAAGGCAATATGGCGGCGATGCGCGGAGTCCTTGGAGTCTTTGCTGATAGGCAGCCTCTTCACCTGATCTGGGGATGCAACGAGTAAAGAGGGTCGCTTTTTCGCGACCCTCTTTACGTTTGGGGATGCAGAGGCAGGGGCGGGAGGCGTCCCGCGCGGAAACGGGGGATCGAACCCGATCAGCGCCTCGTTTCAGCGATCATTTGGCGGTCGTCGCCTTCATCCTCTCTTTGTGCGACATGGCAGCCAATTTCTCCACCTTGTCCAGCTTGAGCTTCAGCGCCTTGGCCAGGCGAGCGCCGTAATCCTTGTCCGCAAGATAGCAATGGGCGGTATGGCGGTATTTGATGTTTTCCGTGGCCGGGCCGATGTTCCGGGCCGTGTTCTCGATCAGCACGGCTTTCTTGTCTTCGGTTACCTGGTGATGTCGTGCGTTACCGTAAAGGTGCCGAAAGCGCCGGAGCCTTTGGCGTGCATGCGCCGCTCGGGAATGACTTCGCGGTCAAAATGGGCAAGTTTTTCGATGAACCAGGGGTTCTGGAGCATCATGCCCCCACGGGAACCCGCGGTGACCGAATTTGTGTTGTCCGCTACCGGCGCCCCTGGCCGCGTCCCTGCGCTTTGAGTTCAACCTGCCGTACCCGGACGGGAAAAGCCTTGGCCTTACCCGCCTTGCCATCGAAACCTTTTCCCACCGCCTGGGCGTTGACTTGGAGGCCGCATGGCAAAGGACTGGACTTTTCACGGCTTCGCGGAGGAGTTCGACACCCATGTTCGGGAACAGCTTCCCTGGTATCCTCTGGCGACGGCGGCGGTATCACTCATCGCCCGGCATTACATCCCCAAAAGCGGCAAGGTGTACGACCTGGGGGCCAGCACCGGCAACATAGGCCGCGCCCTGGCGACCACCCTGGAAAGCCGCCAGGCTACCCTCACGGCCCTGGAAGAATGCCCGGACATGGTTGAAGCCTACCAAGGCCCCGGCACGCCTCTGAAGGCCGATGTGACGCGATTCGACTACAAACCCTTTGACGTGGCGGTGGCTTTCCTGACCCTCATGTTTCTGACGGTGCCGGAACGGCGAAAGCTCCTGACCAGGCTCCGCCAGAAAATGCGCCCGGGCGGCGCGATCATCATCATGGACAAGGAGGTTCCCCCGGGCGGATACCCCGCGACCATCCTGGCCCGGCTCACCTGGGAATCAAAAGCCGCGCAGGGCGTCAGCCCCGGCGACATAGCGACAAAGGAGTTCAGCCTCGCAGGGGTCCAGCGGCCCCTCTATAACGGAGAACTCGGGCCGGATGCCTTGGAGGTCTTCAGGTTCGGTGACTTCGCCGGGTGGATTATCGAGGGGTGAAAGTGGAGCAAATTGGAGCAAAGCGGTTACGCAAAAGTTACGCAAAGGTGCGTAACTTTCTGACCAGATTTGACCATTTTTGACCAGTTGCAAAAAGTCCCGGCAGGCTTAAAAACCTACCGGGACTTAGTGTTTCCTGGCTCCCCGGGACGGGGTTGAACCGCCGACCTAGTGATTAACAGTCACCCGCTCTGCCGATTGAGCTACCGGGGAATATGGCGACGAAATGCGCCGCGCAGGAGTACATACGTGAAAGTGCCCCGTGCCGTCAACCTTTCAAAGAATATTTCCCCTGTTTTCTCCTACGGGATTCCACTTGTACAAGATCTATGATATGCTCCATGCAGCCTGTTAGGATTGGGAAGTATTTCCTGCATCCCGAGCGGGCGTTACGCTTTTTTGGGAGTTGACGCGCAGCATGTTCGAATCAGGTCGAAGCCGTCTGGCCGTATATCCGTATATTATAGGTTTCGCCCTTCTGGCAGTGACCTGCGCCGTGCTGTACTATCTCTCTTCCGAGATGGCGCGATGCAACGCCATGCAGCGAATGGCCGGAGACGTGGAGTTCCGCGCGGAAGCGGTGCAGAACTGGCTGAATACCAAAACCCAAGTGCTGGAAATCTTGCGCGCCACCATTGAAGAAGTCGTGGGGGACAAGCCCATTCCCACCCAGTTTCTCAGCGCGTACAAGCACGACCCCGAACTGCGCAACGTCGTCCTCGGCCTCATGGACGGCACCATCGCATCGGGCCTGCTCACGCCGCCCCCTCCTGAGCCGCTGCTGGCCAGGGAATGGTTCAAACTGACCCAGCAGCACGCCGGAAAAGGTTCCGTCATCGGACCTTTTTTTCCTTCGCTCAGCGGACCGGGCCAGGTTTTCACAATTTCCACTCCCCTGCTGCATCGCAACGGCACCATTCGCGGCGGTCTGGCCTTCGTCATTCCCCAATCGGCCTTGGCGGCCTTTGCCCAAAAAATGCCCAGCGACGGCAAGCGGGTTTTGATCATCACCAGCGGCAAGCATGTGCTTGTTCCCCTCGATCCCTCCGGCAATGCCGCTGCTTTTGCAAAGCTGCCGGGGGCGGCGCAACTGTACGCTGAAAGCCGGGGCAACCATAAAGGCCTCATGGAGCTGCCGCTGGACGGCGCCGCGCACGTTTTCGCCTATGCCGCCATACGCGGCACGGACTGGATTCTTGCCGTCTACGCCCCCAAGGACGTTGTTTTGGGCGATTTTGCGCCGCTGCAGAACCTCTTTCTTGTTTTCTGCGTGGTCACCGCGCTGTGCATCGGCTATTTGATTCAGCGCGCCTGGAAGAATGACAGCTACAAAAACCTGAGCCAGATCGACCAACTGACCCAGATCGGCAATCGAACGGCATATGAGCAGGCTTTCAGAAACCTGCGGCGCAAAGCGGATTTTCCTGTCGCCCTGCTCATCTGCGACATGGACAACTTGAAAAAGGTCAACGACGCCATGGGGCACGAGGCCGGAGACCGCCAGTTGCAGCGGATGTCCGCCGTGTTGCGCGGCTGCCTGCGCGGCGACGACTCCATCTTCCGCCTTGGAGGCGACGAATTCGCCATCCTGCTGCTGGGCACGGTGGCCAGAACCGCGACCTTGCTCATCCGCCGCATCACCCGCACTTTGGAAGAAAATTCTTTGGCCCATCCCAACAGGCCGTCGCTGGAAGTGTCCATCGGCGTGGCCCTGGCTCTGGACCCGGAAGAGCTTGAATCATTGTACCGCAGAGCCGACGAGGCCATGTACGAACAGAAAATCGCCCGAAAAAGCCAGGCCAAGGCACCTGCCCCGCTGATCGAAAAAAACACCTGACCGCAACCGCGTAGAGCAGATTGACCTTGAAAATGGTTATCCGCTCTGCAAGGATTTGCTTGCAAATCCTTGCCGCGAGATGCTCGCGGGCGGGCTTTGCCCGCCGTTAAGCAAGCATCTCAAAGTGAAGCGGCTAAAGGTCTTTCAGAATATCGAGCTTGGAACGGATGCTGGCCACGGAATCGGCAATGGCCTTTTGTTCCGTCTCGTTCAGCGAAAGTTCTATCACTTCCTCGATCCCGCCCGCTCCGAGACGGGCCGGGGCGCACATGAACATGTCGTCGGCGCCGTACTGTCCGCTCAGGTACACCGAGCAGGGCATGACGGAATGGCTGTCGGTCAGCAGGGCTTCGGCCATGGCGGCGGCAGCGATGCCGGGGCCGTAATAGGCTGAAAAACCGAGCAGGGCCACGACGGCGGCGCCGCCGGCGGCGGTGTCGCGGGCGATCTGGTCCAGCTTTTCCTGAGGCAGAAGATCCGGGACGGGAACGCCGCCGACAGTGGAAAGGCGGGTCAGGGCCACCATGGAATCGCCGTGCTCGCCCAGCACAAGCGCTTCCACCGTGTGCGGGGCGACCCCCAGTTCCTTGGCCATGTAGTAGCGCAGGCGGGAGGCGTCCAGCATGCCGGAAAGCCCTATCACCCGGTGGGGCGGCAGCTTGCTGGCCTTGTACGCCGCCTGGCACATGACGTCCAGCGGGTTGCTGACCACGACCAGCAGCGCGTCCGGCGATTGTTCCATGGCCGCTTTTACCACCTGGGTCACGATGCTGTAGTTGGTTTTTACCAGGTCGTCGCGAGTCATGCCCGGCTTGCGGGCGATGCCCGCCGTCACGATGATCAGGTCCGAGCCGGCCGTTTCCGTGTAGTCGCTGGTGCCGCTGATGCGGCAGTTATGGTTTTGCAGGGCGGCCGCCTGCGAAAGGTCAAGAGCCTTGCCCCGCGCCGTGCCTTCCACCACGTCCAGCAGGACCACGTCTCCCAATTTCTTGACCAGGCAGAACTGGGCCACCGAGGCGCCCACGTTGCCCGCGCCGATGACCGTAATCTTTTTTCTCATAAGAACCTCCGTAGTAAGCCCCGCACGGCGAAGCAAGCAATGTATGGCTATACGCCATTTTTGTTTCAAGTCAAAATTTTTCTTTCTAGAGGCGCGAGTAACAATATCCCTGACGCAAATACAAGCGAAAACACTTTTTCGGAGATGCTTCTGCTTTACAGCATATTTTGCAATTTTTTTCTTTATTTATTCAAAGGTGAAATCAATATAAAAAAGGTTTTCTTATGATCAAATGTACCGTTGCTCCGACGTCCGCAAAAGAAGCGGCAGCCGCGGCAATTTTCCGGCCGGGCGCAAAAAGGCCCCCGTTCCGCAAGAAACAGGGGGCCGGAAAGGAATGCCGGAACGGACTATTTGTCTCTCTTGATCATTGCGGCGATCTTGCTGGCGCGCTCGGCCGAAGCGGGATGGCTGGACATGACCCCGCCGCCGGCGCCGAGCTTGTCGAGCTTCTGCAAGGCGGACACGGCGGCCTTGGTGTCAATTTTGTATTTCTTCATCAGCTGGTACCCGTAGGCGTCGGATTCCAGTTCCGCCGACTGCGAGAATTGGGCATTGAGCACCTGATGCAGCAAGTCGCCGAGCTGGCTGCTGCTCAAAGCCGTGCCGATCTGGCCGCCGGCGGCGCCGGCGGCTTTGATGGCGCCGGAAGAAGCATAGGCCATGCGCACCTTGCTCAGGCTGTGCCCTCTTTTCACATGGCCGATCTCATGGCCGACGACGAACAGCAATTCGTTGTCGGTCATCAGGTCCATCAGGCCGGAAGACACGCGAATGGAACCGTCGGCCGTGGCGTTGGCGTTGATGTCTTTGGTGATGTACGCCTTGAAGTTCAGGCTCAGACCGTCTTCGTTCGTGAAACGGTTGGTCAGACGGGCCAGGCGGGAACCGTATTTGTCTTTGCTCGTGGCGACCGTGTTTTCTTTGTCGCCCACGGCGCGCATTTCCTGAGAGATGCGGATCAGGTCCGCATCGCTGACAGCAGCGGCGGTCAGCAAATCGCCGGCGGCGGAACCCGCCTGCCCGCCGACACATCCGCTCATGGCCATCGGAAGAATGCATAAAAGCAGAAAGAGGCCCAACCGTTTAACCATAATTCCTCCGAATAAGAGTTTTTTTGCGTGTGGGCGTGTAAAGGCGGGCCCTCCTACGGGGAAGCAGCCTGGCCGGCTCACACGGTTTTTTTGCGCGCGGGCGCGTGAAAGCGGGCCTGCGCATCGCAAAAAAAGACCATACGCCAATGTGATATAAAAAAAATCATTCAGCCGAATACCACAGCGGACGCAAGAAACGGACATGGCAGGTTTCGCCCTTGTCCGGGCCCGGGCTGCGCCGCCCTTTCTGGATGCGCAGGTTCTGGCCGCCCACCTGAACCTGGTAGTCGATAATTTCTCCAAGAAAAGATTTACGCGTCACAGTGCCCGCAAGGCCGCCTTCGTCGACAAAAGCTATTTCCGAAGGCCGGCTGGCCAAGGAAAAACGGCCGCCAGCGGCCAGTTCCGCCGGCGGGGCCATGCCCTCGGGCAGCGGACAAGCGCCGTCGCAGGTACGCAACACTCCGTCCAGCCCTTCGACTTCCAGAAAGTTCGACAGGCCGATAAAACTGAACACGAACTTGTTGGCCGGGTTGGCATATACGTTGAGCGGCGTGTCGATCTGCTGCACAACCCCCAGCTTCATGACCAGGATGCGGTCGGACAGGGCCATGGCCTCGGCCTGATCATGGGTCACATAGATGATGGAAAAACCGTATTTTCGCTGCAAATCTTTAATTTCAAAACGCATTTCCTCGCGCAGGTGCGGGTCCAAACTGGACAGGGGCTCGTCCAGCAGCATCACGTCCGGGTTGATGGCAAGAGCCCGGGCCAGGGCCACGCGCTGTTTGCCGCCGCCAGAAAGGTCCTCCGGGCTTTTTTTTGCCACGTCCAGCAGGTTGGTGGAATGCAGGGCGTCCGTGGTTCGCTGCTCTATCTCGGAGGCCGGCAGCTTGCGGATGCGCAGGGGAAAGGCCACGTTTTCATACACCGAAAGATGCGGCCACACGGCAAAGGCCTGAAAGACCATACCGAAATCGCGCTTTTCCGGCGGCAGGTAAAAGCCGCTCTTCTTGGACGAAAGCAGCCGCGTTCCCACGTGAATTTCGCCGTCGTCCAGGTCTTCAAAACCCGCCACCATGCGCAGGGTGGTCGTCTTGCCGCAGCCCGACGGGCCCAGCATGGAAAAGCACTCGCCCCGGCCTATTTCCAGGTTCAGCCTGTCCACGGCCGTGACAGACCCGAAGCGCTTGGTGACATCGATAAGTCTGACGTAGGACATGCGGCTACCCCTTCTTGGTCCTGGCAATGAAACGGTTGATCGTGGTGTCGCCGATGATGATGAGAATCAGGGCCACCCCGGCCAGCGCCGCTGAAACCACGGTCTCTCCGTCTTCGTTCAGGGTGTATATGGCGACCCCGATGGTGCGGGTGGTGGGCGAGTACAGCATGATGGACACCGTCAGTTCCCGCAGAGACGGCAGAAAGATCAGAAAGAAGGCCGCCAGCATGCCCGGCCGCACCAGCGGCAGCACGATGTCGCGCAAAGCCTGCCACATGCTGGCTCCGCAAGCGCGCGCCGCTTCGACCAGTGAGTCGTGCACCTGTTCAAGCGCGGCGGAGTTGGCTTTGAGCGAAAAGGCCATGTACCGGGCGATGTAGGCCACCAGAATGATCCAGACCGTGTTGTACAAATTGATTCCGAACTTGCCGCTCCAGGCCAGAATAACGCCCAGAGCGATGACGGAACCGGGCACGGAGAAGGGCAGCATGCCCAGAAACTCCAGAAGGCCCTTGCCGCGCACCTTCATCTTGACGATGACGTACGAGATCATGACCCCCGCGAACATGGTGATCAGCGCCGCCGACAGCCCCAAAGTCACGCTGTTGAAGATGGCGTCGCGGGTCAGCTTGTGTTCGAACAGGATGAAACGATAATTTTCCAAAGAGAGATTATCCCAGGTGAAAGGCAAGCCGTAAGTTTTCAGCCCGCCTACCAGGAATATGACCACCGTGGGCAGCACGATGGTGAAACCTATGTACGCCACGCAAAAAATCATCAGCGGCAGGCGCAGGCCCCGCAGTTTCAGTTCCATGGGCCTGAAGCTCTTGCCGGCGATGATCTGGTAGCGGCCTCTGCCCAGGATCGTGTTCTGCAGCCAGATGATGAAGGCCGCGGACACCACCAGCACGGTCGCCAGCACCGTGCCCGTGCGGATGGAGTCGAAGGATCCCGCGCTCTGGTGAATGCGCTCGTAAATCAGGGTCGGAATGTTGAATATCCCGTTTTCGATGCCCAGCACCGCTACAGTGCCGAAATGGGCCATGGAATAGAGCATGATCAGAAGCGACCCGGACAGGATGCTGGGCAGCACAAGAGGAATGGTGATCTTGCGGGTGATGGTGAAAAGTCCGGCTCCGGAAATGCGGGCGGACTCCTCAAGAGTGGGGTCCATGCGTTCCAGCGCGCCGCAGACCTGAATGAAAACAAAGGGGAAGAGGTACATGACCTCCACCAGCACGATGCCGAGATAACTGTAAATATTGAAAATTGGCTCTTCAAAACCCAGGGTGTCCATGAAAAAGCGGTTGATGGACCCGGCCCTCGGCGAAAGCAGCATCTTCCAGGCCAGGGCCCCGATGAACGAGGGCAGCATGAAGGGCACCAGGAACATGCCTTTCATGAAACGCTTGTAGGGCAGGTCCGTGCGCGTCACCAGCCATGCGAAGAACGTGCCGATGATGGTGCTGCCGATGGTGGTGCCGATGGCGATAATGATGGAATTGAGCAGGGCCTGATAGGTGTCGGGTTCGCTGAGGACCTTGACCACGTCTTTGACGTTGAACTCGCCCTTGCCCCAGAAGGCGTTGAACAAAATGAGCAGCACCGGCACAGCCACGACCACCACCAGAATGGCGATGGACAAAAAGAGAATGACGTTCGCGACGCCGAAACCGCCGCCCTTTTTTCGCAACACCGCGCTCATGCCGCCACCTCCGCCATACTGGCCGCGTCAAACCAGTGCAGGTTGCGAAAGCTGACGCAGCATTCTTCCCCTTCCGTAAACATCAGATCACTGCTCGTCGCGTGGAGGGTTTCCAGTTCCGTGCGCAGGTGCGCGCCGTCAATCTCCACCAGATAGTCGGTCATGGCCCCCAGGAAGCTGGCCCGCTTCACGATGCCGCGCAACCCCTCACCCCCGGCCTTCGGCCGGGTGATGACCGCGTCGGAAGGACGAAAGGCCGCGACCCAGGACGCCGCGTCCCCTTCCGGCCCCTGCCAGGGCACCTTCTGCTTTCCTTCGCCGACCAGCCAGCCGTCGCCCTCGGCGCGCACCGGCAAAAAGTTGGCGACCCCCATGAAGCTGAAAACAAAAAGATCCGCGGGGTGTTCGTAAATTTCAATCGGCGTGCCGATCTGACGGATCTTGCCGTTTTTGTCCATGATCGCCATGCGATCGGAAATGGCCAGAGCTATTTCCTGATCATGAGTCACATAGAGCACTGTTATATCCAGCTTGTGCTGCAATTCTTTGATTTCAAATCGCATTTCCTCTCGCAAATTGGCGTCCAGGTTGGACAAGGGTTCGTCCAGCAGCATCAGCGAAGGTTTGGCCACCAGCGCCCGCGCCAGCGCCACCCGCTGCTGCTGGCCGCCGGACAACTCGGAAGGCAGGCGGTTTTCCAGACCCCGCATGTTGACCAGGTCGACGGTTTCCATGACCCGCTCGCGCAGTTGTTCGGACGGCGTCCTGGCCAGCTTCAGCGGGTAGCCCACGTTGGCGGCCACGGTCATGTGCGGCCAGACCGCGTAATCCTGAAACACGACGCCCAGGTCGCGCTGGTCCGGGGGCACGCTGCCGCCGGACGCGTCCGCGACCAGGTCGTCCCCGATGCGGATGGTTCCGGCATCCGGCGTTTCAAAGCCCGCGATGAGCCGCAGCAGCACCGTCTTGCCGCAGCCCGAAGGACCCAGCAGGGTGAAACACTCTCCGTGTTTCACGGTCAAAGTCAGGTCCTGCAGCACCGTATGCTTGTTGTACCTTTTTCCCACGCCTTCCAGATGAATTGTAGCCATGATGGTATACTCTCGGCGACGGGCGAAACCGTTTTTCGTTCCGTTTTCGCCCGCTACGGTTGCGAGGATAAATCCGCGCTATGCGGTGAATATTGCTATTTCTTGCCCTGCATGATGTCCATGAACTTCTTGATCATGGTTTCTTTCTGGGCCATCAATTCAATGTAATCGATGGGGATGGAGCGCTTGATCGCGTCAGCGGCTTTGGGCAGCTTGAACTTGGCCGGAGAATCCACATCAGCGCGCACGGGCAGGGTGCCTTCGTCAGCGATGATGGTCTGGGCTTCCTTGGAAAGCAGGTAGTCCACAAACTTCTTCGCGCTGGACAGGTTCGGGGTGTTCTTGATGATGGCCACGGGGCTCGGCACCACCAGCATTTCGGGCGGATAGGCCAGCGCGAGGGTCGCGCCCTTTTCGATCTTGTCGTTGGTGATGTAGTCGACGGCAAGGCTGCCCGCCAGTTCGCCCGAAGCGGTGTCGTCCACTACCTGGCCGGAACCCTTGCCGATCTTGCCGCCGTTGGCGCGCAGTTTTTCAAAATATTCCCAGCCGAACTTTTTCGCCAGAAGAGCCACGCTCATGTAGGCCGTGCCGGAAAGCGCCGGGTTGGCGATGCCGAACGCGCCCTTGTATTCTTTTTGGAACAGATCGCTCCAGGCGGCGGGGGCTTTTTTAATAATCCGGGTGTTGTAGGCGATGCCCAGGGTGCCCAGGCGCGCGGGGGTGAAACTGCCGTCAAAATCTTTGAAAGGGTTCAGAATTTCTTTGCTGGCGGGAGATACGTATTGTTCCAGCATGCCTTCTTTCTTCATGTTGTAAAAGTCGGGCACTTCGCTGGTCCACAGAACGTCGGCCAGAATTTTGCCCGATTCGCGTTCGGCCGCGATTTTCGCCATCAGTTTTCCCGCGCCTGCGGACTGGTAGTCCATGGAAATGCCGGGGTTTTTCTTCAAGAAACCGTCACGAAGTTTGCCGATAAGCGACTCTTTCATTGAAGTGTACAAAATGAACTTTTCCGCGGCGGCGGCGGTGCCGGCAAGGCCGATCACCATGCTGAAAGCGATGACGAGAGCAAATACTTTTGTCCGCATTGTTCTGACTCCTCCACATGCTGAATGTTCTTCCCGGGAAACTATTCCCGAAAGCGTGTTGCTCATGCCGCCGCCGTAAACATATTCCGGCGGGCGGGGTGGAAAGCGTCGCGGCATCGACTGTGATGCTTTTCACGCCACGATGATGGCGAACTATACCACCAAGAGTGAAGAAAGGCCAGCGAACGGGAAAAACGGCGCCGCCGGATGCGAAAATCCTGCATGCTCTGTACGGCCGAGGACAAAAAGAGTATGTATGCCGCCGGTAACCACAGCCGCAGGCCACAACAAGGTGTTCCCCATGTCCCTAGTCCCGTCGCTGCTCATTTTCGCCAAAATCGGCGCAACCCTGGCCTTTATGCTTTACGGGGTCTTCCGCAGATGGGATCTGTGGCTTGCCGTCCTGCCCGGCGGCGTGCTGCTCGGCCTGCTGTTCGGCCTCAGCCCCGGCCGCATCGCGCTGACCATCGCTGACGCGACGACGCAGGGCTCTTTTTTCAATTTGCTCGCCATGGTGGCCTGCATTCTGATGCTGTCTGAAGTGCAGGCGCACACAGGCCAAGGGAGACGGCTGGTCAACGGGCTGACCCCCTACATAAAATCCCCCCGCTTGCGCCTGTTGTTTTTTCCCGCTCTGGTCGGGCTGCTGCCCATGCCGGGCGGGGCGATTTTTTCCTGCCCCATGGTGCGCGACGTGGCCGAGGATATTGACCTGAGCGAACGGGAAAAAACCCTGATCAACTATTGGTTCCGCCATGTCTGGGAAATTGCCTGGCCCCTGTATCCCGGATATATCCTGACCTGCTCGCTGGCCGATATTCCGGTGTCCCTGCTCTGGCGGTATACTTGCCCCATGGTGCCCATCAGCTTTGCCGTGGGTTGGCTGTTTCTGCTGCGCAAACCCATGCGCCCGTCCGCCGGAGGCAGACCGAACCCGGAAGAAAAACGCCCCTTCGGCGCTGTTATGCTGGAAGGACTGCCCATCGCCGTGGCCATCGGCGCAGCCCCCCTCTATTCTCCGCTTTTTTCCCTTGCCGGTCTGGAACTGTCGGCGGGAACGTCCTTCATCGCCTCTTTTCTGACGGCCACCCTCACAGCGGCCGCCCAGGGCGGGCTGGGCCCTTTCGTCCTGCTCCGCCTGTTCCTGAACCGTCGCATCGCCAAGATGCTGGCGCTGATTTTCGCCATTTTCGCCTTCAAAGAAATCCTGATCGAAGCGCAGGTGGTCAATGCCCTGGCAGCCGTAATTTCCGGCTCATCTTCCGCCCTGCTCGTTCTGTTCGTGACGCTGCCCGTCATGGCCGGAATTCTGACCGGGCTGATGCTGGGCTTTGTGGGCACGGCCTTTCCTTTGCTGGTCGCGCTTCTGGCTCAGATGGATCTGTACCCCGAACGCCTGTCCTGGATGGTTCTGGCTCTGATAGCGGGCAACTTCGGGCAGATGCTCTCGCCCCTGCACAGCTGTTTTTTGGTCACCCTGGAGTTTTTCAAAACTGGACTGAGCGAAGTATGGGGAACAGTGGCCGCGGCTGCGCTCGTCCAGTTCATTCTGGCAGCGCTCTACACCGCCGCTTTGTATTTCGGGTTTCACCCGCTGCTGTGAGTGTGCGCGAGTTTGTTTGATATCGGAATTACTCGCCAAGGGGCGGATAGCGGTACGCCGCGCGCAGATACTCCAGCCGCGCCCTGGCCGCGGCCGCGTCAGGATATACAATCGCCGGGGCAAGGCCGCGGCGCTCTTCCATGCCCAGCAGCCGGGCGTTCAGAGGCCCTTCGGCGGACGGATTTTCCACCACCAGCCAGAAAGTCAGAATCAGTTGCTCGTCGCGGCGTATCTGCTGCGAAGCGGCCACAAGCCAGTCGCGGACGCCGCCGCCCGTGTAGTCAAAGGTGGCGATCACTCTGTAGGTGGCGTCGGCGTAAGACGAAGTGACGGCGCAGCCGGCCCTGTCGGCGGCGCTCAACGACCAGGGAGCGCGCGCGTGGGTGAAGGGTTCTCCGGTCAGCGGCACCACGATCATGGAAGGAAAAGTCCCCAGGTCCAGGCGGACGGCAAGTTCCCGGCCGTATGATTCCGGCTGGTAGTCGCCGGGGGCGATCTCTCCGCCGGGTTCCACCCTGCCGTCTTCATGAACCGTCACAGGAACGGACGGCGGCGGCGACAGATTCAGGCGGGTGAAGGCCGCCAGGGTCGCGGCGTCAAAAACATCCGCGGGAACGGGCCGGTCCCGGTACACCGGAGCGGGGCCGAATAAAGGAGCAAAAAGGGCGCAGCCGCCGGACGACAGACAAAGGACAAGGCCGAAAACACAAAAAAGCAGGCGCATAAACCACTCGCTACAAAAAGAATGCCGGACTTCAGCCCGGTCGCGGCACAGCCGGACCCGTTTCACGTATCGCAGTTCGGCCCCTTTTGCCAGCCTTTCCGGCTGCCGGCGCCGGCTCCGTTTACCGCGATACCATGCCGGATATCGTTTTTTCTTTGAAACCCGCGCGCTTGCTCCTGAAGAAAAGTGCGCATATGCTGAGCCGAATCTCATTGAAAAGGAACTTCCCATGCACGACCATCACGAGCACGAGCACGACCGCGGGCATAGC
Organism: Desulfovibrionaceae bacterium; assembly: GCA_031548325.1. Taxonomy (GTDB): domain Bacteria; phylum Desulfobacterota; class Desulfovibrionia; order Desulfovibrionales; family Desulfovibrionaceae; genus FLUQ01. The sequence goes on along the minus strand of JAVBRE010000054.1, from coordinate 11,045 downwards.
CACAGCCATGACCACCCGCACCGGCGTGAGCATGCGCATTGCCATGACCACGCGCATCATCACGGGCACGAGAGCGCACACGGCGCGACCGGCTCTCCCGTGCTGGTGCTGCGGCCGTACACGGGCATTTCCGGCGACATCATGGCCGCCGGTCTGGCCCGCATGCTGGACGCGGACCAGGCCCTACTCGATGCGGCCGTGGCCTCCATCGGGCTGCCGGAACTGGCGGGAAGCGTCAGCGTGCAGCCCCACTCCCTGCACGAAGTGGGGGGATGGCAGTGCCGGGTGAACCTGCCCCCTGAACACAGCCACCGCACCCTGGCCGACATCCGCGTGCTGCTCCGGGCCAGCGCCATGGACGAAGCCGCCAAGGCCCTGGCAGAAAAGGCCTTCACTGTTCTGGCCGAAGCCGAAGGCGCGGTGCACGGTAAAAAGGCCGACGAGGTCTCCTTTCACGAAGTCGGCGCTCTGGACAGCATTCTGGACAGCTGTCTGGCCGCCATTCTGTTCGCCAGGCTCGCCCCGGCCCGTTTCGTCTGCGGATCCCTGCCCCTTTGCGACGGCGCGGTGCGTTGCGCGCACGGCATTCTGCCGTCTCCCGCCCCGGCGGTGATGCGACTTTTGCGCGAGGTGCCGGTGCATGGCATCGCCAGCTCAGGCGAAACCGTGACCCCCACGGGACTGGCCCTGCTCAAAGCTTTCGGCGCCGAATTCGGCCCCTGGCCGGCCATGACCATTGAACGCGAAGCCCTGATTTACGGCGCCAGAGTCTTTGCAGGGGTACCCAACGGCGCCATTTTCGCGTATGGAAAGAACTCGTAGGCGGCCCGTCTCTCCATATTGCGGAGCACAGGCATATGCGGCTCTCTGAAAAAAAAACGCGACTTCTGTATTTCGGACTGCTGTCCGTGTGCATAGCCATCCTGGGCTTTTCGCCTTTGGGCCTCATCACAACCGAAAACATTTCCATAACTACCCTGCATATTCCGGTCATCGTGGGCGCGATTCTGACGGGATACGTTTACGGAGCAGCCCTTGGCGCGGTTTTCGGCCTGGTCGTCATCGCGCGCAGCCTTATTTTTCCCCCTTCCTCGCTGGATCTGCTGTTCGCGGACCCTCTGGTTGCCGTCGCGCCGCGCCTGCTTATCGGGATTGTTTCGGCTTTTGTCTACAAGGGCCTGATGCGGATGTTCGACGACCAAAGCGCGGCCTCAAAAGTCATCAGTTCCGGAACGGCCGCCATCGGCGGCAGTATCGTCAACACCATCGGCGTACTTGTAGCGCTGGCCCTGCGGCACCCGGAACAAATGGGCATCTCCGGGTCGACCCATGCGGTCTCGCTGATTTTTTCCAGAATCGTGGGGCTGAACGGCATCGTCGAAGTGGCCCTTGCCGTGGCCTGCGCCGTTCCGCTTGTGCTGCTGCTCACGAAATCCACCACCGCCCCGGTCCGCAAAGGACTGCGCAGCACCGTTCACAAATGGCTGTTCACCTTTGTGGCCCTGACCTTTCTGCTCACCATCGGCATTTCTTACGCCATGCAGACGCGGCAGTCCGACAGGATCGTCGCTATCCTGCTCAAGATGGAAATCAACTATATTAAAGAACAGATCAACGCCAACGCCGAGACTTTGCGAAAACTGGAGGAGGACGCGGCGAAAACCCTGATCGACAAGGCCCAGGCCCTGGCCTTGATCGTGCAGGCCAACCCCCTGGTGCTGCAAGATTACGCGGCCCTGAAAAACATATCCGCCAAGCTGGAACTGGATGAACTGTGCATCTCGGACGAAAAAGGTCTGGCGATCGCCAGCGTGCCCGACAAATACGTCGGCCGCCACAACTACAAAGATCACGCCGCCACCCTGCCTTACATGGGCCTGATTCGTGACAAAAACCTGCTCATCGTTGAAAAACCCCGCCCCAGCGCGACCGAACGGGAAGGCGCCGTCGTATATCAGCAATATGCCGGGGTTCCCAGGCTTGACCGGCCGGGCATCATCCAGGTTGTGCTGAACGCCGAACACTACGGCAGAGCGGCGGCGGCCGCTTCCATCGCCAATCTGGCCACGGACTACAACATCGGGCGAACGGGATACGCCGTGCTTTGCCACGGCGACAAGATAGCCAGCGCCCCGGAACGGGGCTGGACAGGCAGAAGCGCTCTGGACTACGGTTTGCCCGAAGAAGTCCTGACCCACGATGCGGGCGTATTCAGGTTGCAGGTGAAAGGCGAAAGGGTGGCGGGCGCGTATGCGCGGCACGGCGCGTATACAATCGTCACCATTGTTCCGGAAGCTGAAATGTACGAAAACCGGAACAACCTTCTGGCCTGGAATTCCGTCATGTATTTCATCCTCTTCGCCGTGGTTTTTGTTGTTATCTCGCGCTTGCTGTACGAAATCGTAATAAAAGGCATTGTCCAGACGAATCAGTCTCTTGGGCTGATCACGGCAGGCAATTTGAACGAAAAGGTCGAAGTCAGAACCAGCGGCGAGTTCATCTCGCTGTCGGACGGCATCAACACCACGGTTTCCGCCCTCAAGGACGCCATAGCGGCCGAAGCGGCCAAGATCGACGCGGAACTTGAACTGGCGCGGCGCATCCAGATTTCTTCGCTGCAAAACGTATTTCCGCCCTACCCGAACCGCAGGGAATTCGACATCTACGCCGCCATGCACACGGCCAAAGAAGTGGGCGGCGATTTTTACGACTTCTTTTTCATTGACGACAACAATCTGGTTTTCGTCGCGGCAGACGTTTCAGGCAAAGGGATCCCCGCGGCCCTGTTCATGATGACGGCCAAAACGCATATAAAAAACCACATGTTTCTCAGGGCGCCGCTGGGCGAATCCCTGGCCGAGGTCAACAACCATCTCTGCGAGGGCAACGAAGCCGGCATGTTCGTGACGGCTTTCATCGGCGTGCTTGACGTCGGCAGCGGCCTTCTCACCTACGCCAACGCCGGGCACCCCCCTCCGCTGCTCAGGCGGGCCGGAGGCGATTTTGAATGGCTCCGGACCGTGTCGGGCCCCATTATGGGCGCCCTGGAAGGACTGCCCTACACGGAAGCCACTTTGCAACTGCATGGCGGCGACCGCGTTTTTTGCTATACCGACGGCGTAACCGAAGCCACTGACAAAGACGAGCGGCTTTTTGGCGAGGAGCGGCTGATCAAAACGCTTGGCGCGCATAAAGACGAGTCTCTTGTCGAACTGCTGGCGACAGTGAAGACGGCCATTGACGCTTTCGTGCAGGACGCGCCGCAGTTCGACGACATTACCTTGTTGGGCATTGATTATCACGGTTGAAAACTATACGGGATGACTCGAAAACATCCGTAACCTCAGCTTCCGCGGAGTGTTGTCATGAACGCGAGCAACGTTTTCAGAATTCCTCCCGCCATTCATTTCGGCGAAGGCGCTTCTTCCCAAACGGGGCCGGAAGCGTTGCGCCTCGGCGCGAAAAAGGCCCTGTTGGTCAGCGATCATTTTCTTGTTTCCAGCGGGGCCGTCAAGCCCGTGCTCGACTCTCTGGCCGAAGCCGGCATTGAAATCGCCGTCTACGCCGGGGTCAACAGCGAACCCACCCTCGCCCATGTGGCCGAAGGCATGGACGCGTTGCGCGAATCGGGCTGCGACATCATCGTGGGCTGCGGCGGCGGCAGCCCCCTGGATGTGGCCAAGGCCCTCAGCATTATGTCCGCCAACCCGGAGCCCATCGGGCAATATATGGGCCTGGAAAAGGTCCCGAACAGGGGACTGCCCGTCATCGCCGTGCCCACCACGGCCGGGACGGGCAGCGAAGCCACCCGCTTCACCATCATCACCGATACGGACAATGACGTCAAAATGCTGATCACCAGCGCCTGGATAATGCCCCAGGCCGCCATCGTGGATCCCCTGCTTACCCTGGGCATGCCCAAAGGCATCACGGCGGCCACGGGCATGGACGCCCTGACCCACGCCATAGAGGCTTATGTCTCGCGCAAGGCTCAACCCATGAGCGACCTTTACGCGCTGTCGGCCATCCGCCTGCTGTATGACAACCTGCCCCTGGCCTGGGCGGACCCCGATAACATCAAGGCCCGCGCCAATACCCTGCTTGGCGCCCTGCAGGCGGGCATCGCCTTTTCCAACGCCTCCGTGGCCCTGGTGCACGGCATGAGCCGCCCTGTCGGCGCCCTGTTCCATGTGCCGCACGGCGTTTCCAACGCCGCCCTGCTGGCTCTGGTCATGGAATTTTCTCTTTCCGGCAACATGAAACGGTACGCGGATGTGGCCTTGGCCATGGGCCTGCCCGACGCGGGGTCCGACGAAGCGAACGCCGAGGCCGGCGCGGCCAAAGTGCGCGAGCTGACGCGGCATCTGGAAATACCGAGTCTGGAAAAGCTGGGCGTCACCCACGCCATGCTCAGCCCGGTCGTGGGCAAAATGGCCGAAGACGCCATCGCCAGCGGCAGCCCCGGCAACAATCCCCGCCTTGCCGACAAAGAGGAGATCATCAGACTCTATTACGCCGCGCTGTAGCATTGCCGCACAAAAACAGAGGCCGGCGATCTTCACGGATCGCCGGCCTCGTTTTCGTGACAGCGCAAAGGCGGATCAGGAAATAACGTCCTCCGCCGACCAGATGGTCACATCCGTCGGTTTTGCCAGCAGGTCTTTGACGCGTTCGCGATAGGCGGTCATGTGAGGCGCAACGCCGTGGGCCGCAAAGGCCGCCTTGTCCGCCCATATCTCATAAAACATGAGCGTGCCGCTCCCGTCTTTGAGCGTGTGCAGGTCATAGCGCAGGCATCCCTTCTCCTTGCGGACATTGGGTATGTTCTTGAGGATTTCCGCTTTCACGGCCTCTTCTTTGCCCTCTTTGGGATGAATGGTGGCCACGATGTAATACTTGTCCATAACGGCTCCCGGATTAGTGGTGGTGAGGGGCGGGCGCAAGGGCGCCTGCTGATTCCCGCTGATGCCGATTACTTGGTGCGAGAGGGGGGACTCGAACCCCCAAGCCTAAGCGCTGGATTCTAAGTCCAGTGCGTCTACCAATTCCGCCACTCTCGCGAAGAGGGCGAATGTAGCGTTTCGGCTCTGGAGCGTCAATGTGATACCAGCTCCGGCGGCGCGCAGCCTCACGACGCATCGCGTCGCAGCACGCCGCCTCAGCCCCATACCCAGGCCGGGACATGACGCCAGGCCCCGCGCAGGCGTTTGTCCAGGGCCAGAGCGTCGGGCTCGGCGGCGAAAAGAACCCGCCAGAACCCCCGTCCGTGGTTGCAATGCCGGGTGTGCGCCAATTCGTGCAACAGCACGTGCCTGGCCAGATCGCGCGGCAGAAAGACCAGGCAAATGTTCAGGCTGATTTTGCCTGTGGCCGTGCAACTGCCCCAGCGGCTTTTCTGGCAGCCAAAACGCGGCCCGGTGAAGGCGAAACCATACGCCGCCGCCAAAGCGGCAAGTTCCCGCCCCAGATGCCGCGCCGCGTAATCCCGCAGCCAACCGCGCAGACACCGGAGCACTGCTTCCGCCTCGTCCCGGCGCGCGGGCACGGCTATGCAGCTTTCTTCCGGACCCCCGCCCTGAAGCGCTTCGCCGGCGCAACGCAAGGGCAGGCGCAACGCGCCGCCATGCAGCAATATCGCTTCGGGCAAAACCCCGTCAACGGCGGCCGCGTCCGCGGCGGCTTCCGGGCAGACCCGCAGCAAGGCGCGCTCTATCCAAATTTTATGACGCTCCACCAGCCTCGCCGCATACGCGGGGTCGAGCCCCCGGGGCAGGACCACTTCCAGCCCCTTTCCCGGCAGCACCCGCAGCCGCGCGCGCAAAGCCCTGGCACTGACGCGCACGCTGTAGGCAGGCGGCCAGATCACCTCCGCGGCCATGTCGCCGGGCGTTTTTTCAGAATGCATATCAGGGAACGGGAGGGCAGGGAACCGGTCCCTCTTTGCACTGGTCCAGAGGGGTCAGTTCGGGCGGCAGGACGCTGCTGCCCGGACCGGAAATCGCCCGCGAAACCGAGGTTCGCGCGCCCGCGCCGGTCGCACCGGTCGCACCGGGCGCGCGTTCCGGACGCAAGGATTGCGGCATGCCGTTGACCATCAGCAAAGGCAGCTTGTCAAAACCCAGGCGCAACACCTCTGCTTTGTTGCGGAGCAGCCGCAGCCGCAGCAAAAGCGCCTGACCGACAGACAGTTCGTGCCCCCGGCCTTGCAGGCCGTCCGCCAGCGCTTCCGTGATGCTTCTGCCTCTGACCAGAGCGGATTGCATCCCGGCTATGGCGACGAAATCCTCATCTCTTTCCAACACGGGAATAAAGACGGCATTGCCCGCGAAAACGGCAACCGCGTCCCGGCAGGCCGGACAGGACGGCGAAAAATAGACCCGGCGTTCCGCATCGACCGGGCCGTACAGGGACCAACGGCCCAGCGCTTCTGTTCCGGCGTCGCTGGCAGCGGCAACGAACAGCCCGGCCCAGAGAAAAAGCAACAGCGGAGGACGGGGCGCCGCCCCGAACCAGCCCTGCTCCGGACGACGGAGGATGAAAAACAAGAGGCCGATGCAGGCGGCCGCCCCCAGGCAGGAAAGACAGGGCGCCGTCACCAGCATCAGGGCCAGCAGAGCGCAGTCGGCGATCAAGGCCAGGGTCGCGAGGCTGAAAGCCGCCCCACGCCAACGGCGCAGACAGAGCAGAGCCGTCAGAACGAAAAACCCGGTTCCCGCCCACCACAGGGAAACGCCCCACAGCGTCGCATCGTGAAACAGGCGGCAGCCCGTGCTGGGACAGGGAATGCCCGTTTGCAAAGGGCTCGCCAGCAACGCACAAAATGCCGCCCCCACAAGGGCGACACAAACCCCGCCCCAAGAAACCGGCGCGCGCTGTGAAGCAAAAGCCATGAAAGCTCCAGACTGAATTTCGTTTCAGATCCCCTATACCCTCTCCGCGTGCCGAGGTAAAGCCGCAAGACTGTCCGTCGGCGGCTTCTCACGGGCGGCAAGTTGGTGTCGAAAATCCGCCTTGCGCGTTGCCGGCCTGCTGCGTAATGTATTTGCTTGCTAATTGTGCGGCTCTTATGTATCACTTGTCAGACTTCGTACAACACCTTCATGTAAAGGAAAGAACCATGCGTATTGTGGTTGCGCCTGATTCGTACAAGGGCAGCTTGTCGGCGTTGGAAGTGGCTTCAGCCATGGAGCGCGGGATTTTGCGGGTGTATCCCGAAGCCGTTGTCGACAAGGTGCCCATCGCCGACGGCGGCGAAGGCACGGTCGCGGCCCTGGTCGAAGCCACGGACGGAACCGTTCTTCATTCATCCGTCAGGGCTCCGCTCGGCGACACCATTGCCGCCCACTGGGGCATGTTCGGCGACGGCACAACAGCGGTCATCGAAATGGCCGCGGCTTCCGGCCTGCCCTTGCTGCTGCCGGACCGGAGAGATGTGCTGAACGCCTGCACCTGGGGCACCGGAGATCTGGTGCGCGCGGCCCTCGACAAAGGCGCGAAGACCATCATCATCGGCATCGGCGGCAGCGCCACCAACGATGGCGGCATGGGATTCATCCGGGCTCTGGGCGCGAAATTTCTGGATGCGCAGGGCAAGGATTTGTGCCCCGGCGGGGCGGCCCTGGCCAAACTCGACCGCATCGACCTGTCCGGTCTGGATCCGCGTCTGGCCGAAACCGAAATTCGCGTAGCCTGCGATGTGGACAACCCGCTCTGCGGCCCGCGCGGCGCATCCGCCGTGTTCGGCCCGCAAAAGGGCGCGACCCCTGAATATGTGGCGCGGCTTGACGCGGCTCTGGCCCACTATGCGAAAATCGCGGCCCAAACCACGGGCCGGACCCAGGTGGCCGAAAGTCCCGGGGCCGGCGCAGCCGGCGGCCTGGGCGCGGGTCTGCTCTACTTCACCAACGCCAAACTTTCTCCCGGCGTCTCCCTGGTGCTGGAAGCCACGCGTTTTGACGCGCGGGTCAAAGACGCGGACCTGATCTTCACCGGCGAAGGCCGTACCGACTTTCAGACCGCGTTCGGCAAAGCGCCCGTGGGCGTCGCCGCTGCGGCAAAAAAATACGGCAAACCGGTAATTTGCCTGTCCGGCGGTCTGGGCGACGGCGCTGCCGACGTTTACCCTCACGGCATCGACGCCGTCGGCAGCATCACCCCCGGTCCCATCGCTCTGGAAGAATGCATCAAGAACGGAGCAGGTCTGCTGGAAGACGCGGCGGAACGCGCCTGCCGTCTCGTCCGCGTCGGCCAGACCCTGGCCGGCAAAAAATAAACACAACTCTCGCTATATACAATCAGGAGGAACATTATGCAGATCGGATTCATCGGACTCGGAATTATGGGCAAGCCCATGAGCAAAAACCTGCTCAAAGCGGGCTATTCTGTTCTCTGCTACGACCGCATGCAAGCGTCCGTGGACGAAGTCGTGGCCGCCGGCGGCAAGGCCGCTTCTTCCGTGGCCGAAGTCGCCAAAGAGTGCGCATTCATCATCACCATGCTTCCCAACTCCCCCCAGGTGGCCGAAGTGGCTCTGGGGAACGGCGGCGTCGCCGACAACGCCAAACCCGGCACTTTGTTGGTGGACATGAGTTCCATCGCGCCGCTGGCCGCCCGTGACATTCACGACGGGCTTAAAAAAAAGGGCGTCCGCATGCTTGACGCTCCGGTCAGCGGCGGGGAACCCAAAGCCATTGACGGCACTTTGTCCGTGATGGTCGGCGGAACCCAGGCCGACTTTGACGAAGCCCTGCCCGTGCTGAAAAAAATGGCCGGTTCCGTTGTGCGCGTCGGCGACATCGGTGCAGGCAACATCGCGAAGCTGGCCAACCAGATCGTGGTGGCCGTCAACATCGCGGGTCTGGCCGAAGCCATGACCCTGGCCGCCAAGGCCGGAGCCGACCCCGAACTGGTGTATCAGGCCATCCGCGGCGGGCTTGCCGGTTCCACGGTCATGGACGCCAAAGCGCCCATGATGCTGGACCGCAACATCAAGCCCGGCTTCAAGATTAATTTGCACATCAAGGACCTGGGCAACATCATGGATACCGGCCACGGCGTGGGCGTGCCCCTGCCGCTTTCCGCCGCCGTCATGGAAATGATGCAGGCCCTGAAGGTCGACGGCATGGGCGATGCCGACCATTCCGCCCTGGTTCGCTACTACGAAAAGATCTCCAACAGCGAAGTGAAGCGCAAATAGCGGGCGGCGATTCCGCGAACCGACCGCAAGGCGGCTTGACAGGCCGCTTTCCTGCCTTACAATACCCGCTGATAGTTACGTGCCCCGGCTTGCGCCGGGGCACGAAATATTTACCCCAACCCGGCGAGCCCCATGCCCCCCGCTACTTCGACAATCATCGGCCCACGGCCCGCTGCCCCGACAGGCGCGGGCCGGGTGTCTTCCAGAGATATCTGGCGGCTGGTCTGGCCCCAGGCGCTGATGATGTGCTTTCAGTTTCTGGTGGGGCTGACCGACGTCTGGGTGGCCGGGCAGATTCACCGCGACGTACAGGCGGTTTTGGGCATCGTCACCCGCTGCCAGTTCGTGTTCCTGATCGTGGGCATCGCGGTGGCCAACGCATCCGTGGCCGCCATGAGCCAGTCTCTGGGCGCGCATCTTGAAGACCGGGCTCGGCGCTATGCGGGCCTGGCGCTGAAACTGGGGCTCGGTTTTTCTTTAGCCGTGCTGCTTCTTGCCCTGCTGTTCCGGCGGCCGCTGCTGGTTTTGCTGCAAACCCCGCCGGAAATTCTGCCCATGGCGGAGAGCTTCTGGCTGGTCTTTCTGGCGGCGCTGCCTTCCAACTATCTGCTGTCCCTGACCGGGGCCATGTTTCGGGCCAGAAAAGTCGTTCTCATTCCGCTTCTGACCTCCGCCATGGCTTTTTCACTGAACTGCTTCACCAGCACCGGTTTCGGCTTGGGCTGGTGGGGCCTGCCCGCTCTCGGGGCCAACGGTATCGCGGCTTCGACCTTTGTGTCCATAACCGTCATGGCTTTTGTCAATGTGATCATTTTGACCAGGCGCGGCGTGCTGGGCAAAAAGGCCTTCGCCCCCCTGCGCTGGGAAAAACGCGCCCTGCCCTATCTGGTCAAAGTCGCCCTGCCCGCCGGAGCCATGCAGATCTCCTGGCAGGTCGGGTACTTGATTCTGGTTTCGGTCACGGCATCTCTGCCCCATGACAGCGTCAACGCCCTGGCCGGCATGACCGCGGGCATGTACGTGGAATCCATTCTTTTTCTGCCCGCCTTTGCCTTCAACATGACCGGGTCCATGCTGGTGGGGCACTGTCTGGGCGCCGGCGACAAGGCCGAGGCCAGACGCGTGGGCTGGCGCATCCTCCTGGCCGGCTCGGGAGCAATGACTGTGGCCGCCCTCTGTTTGTGGCCCTTTGTACGCGACATTGCCGCCTTCATCGTGCCCGATCCCGACGCCCAGGTTCACGCCGTCATCTATTTGCGCTATAATCTGCTGGCAACGCCCTGTTCCGTGGCCAGCATGACGCTGGGCGGCATCATGACCGGAGCGGGCACGACCATTTACAGCTTCATCGTTTTCGGCGCCGCCATCTGGCTGGTGCGGCTGCCTCTTGCCTGGCTGTTCGGGCATGTTCTCTGGCAGAATTCCGACGGCGTGTTCATGGCCATGTTTCTGTCCCAGGTCTTTCAGGCCATTGTCATGCTGTATATTTTCCACACCCGCGACTGGGGGCGTTTCGCCATGGTCCGCCGCCATTCGAAAACATAAGCATATCGACCGTGACGTTCTTTGACCGTATTGCACCGCCAGAGCAATTTCACTTTGAAATTGCTTGGCAGACGCGAAGCGGATGCCCGCGAAGCGTGTCGTTTGGTTTGTATAATTTCACTCTGTTATGTGAACTCATTGCTGTCCGGCTAAAAAGCGACATTATTCAACGAATAACACGAAGGCTTTCAGAAAAAGGCATCTTGATCTTTCTTCCATACGCATAATCGGAAGCTGATTATGCTACAGCATTTCACACTTGAAATGCCCGCAAGGATTTGTCAGCAAATCCTTGCCGCGAAAT
>JAVBRE010000139.1:0-16265 GCA_031548325.1 Desulfovibrionaceae bacterium | reverse complement strand
CAGCCAGCCCCAGCAAGCGGATTTGACGCGCGTGCGCGGAAAAATAGACCTGCTCCGCACCGAACGCTTTATGCTATTAGAGAGGGGCCGCATCGCCTGCCGTTTTCATGAACCCACTTTGAACACCCCACGCAACCGGCTCATCAAGGCCGCCCTCGAAAAGGGCGCTATCATCGTCTCTCGTCATACCATCAGGCAAAAGTGCCGCGACTTTGCCACGCTGATGTTTCGCATGGGGGTTACAGACAGCCTACCGACAAGGGAGCAATTGTCTCGCGAGGTATACGGTATCAATGACTTAGAGGATAAAAAAACGGTAGCCGCCGCGCAGCTGCTTTTGGATATGTTTATCCCCACAACCTTCACAGGGACCGAAGCGCTGCTTTCGCCAAAGGAAGAAGCAAAGTGGCTAAGGCGGCTCTTTGAAAAAGCCATTCGAGGCTTTTACTGCGTTACGGCATCCGGGCGATGGGACGTCCTGCCGAGAAATAAACGCCAGTTCTGGCCAGTAACAGAGCGCTCCGAGGAGGTAAATGCCCTCCTGCCTCAAAGGGAGCTGGATATTCTGCTCACCAATGCTGAGCGTGACGAGAAAATCGTCATCGATACAAAATATACCCGTATGATCGGCCCCGGATTTCGCAGGGAAAAAGCCCTCAAAACTCCGCATATGTATCAGATGTATGCGTACCTCAATTCACAAAATGAAGCTTCATGGGACACCACCGCCAAAGGGATTCTGCTCTATCCGGCTGTAGGCGACGCTCAAGTCGACCTGCAATTTTCCATGCAAGGGCATGCTTTTGTTTTTGCAACGGTGAATTTGGATGACACTGCAACAGCGATAAGAAAAGAATTACTAAAATTGGTTGATATCGAGGAATACTAGAATGTTCTTGTCGCCGCTTTTGTGGATAGCGAGATAGAGCAGCTATGCACGTAACCACCTGAACTGAAGACGAAAATTTAACAAGCGAATTTTGTTGCTGTTTTCCGCGTAGCTCTTGCCTCCGCGTGCCCCACGTTCCCCACTTGGCCTTGCCGAGAGATTTTAATTGAAACGGCAGATAACAGGATGAAACCATGCCCAATATCCCCATGCAGAGCCAATTTTTAATTTACCAGGCCGAAGACGGGCGGGTAAAAATCGACGTGCGCTTTGAGGACGAATCCGTATGGCTCACGCAACAGATGATGGCGGACCTGTTTCAGACAACGCAGCAAAATATCAGCCTGCACATTGCCAATATCTACGAAGAGGGTGAATTGCAGCCTGAAGCAACTCACAAGGAATACTTGTCAGTTCGCCAAGAGGGTACGCGCTCCGTCCGCCGAGCCTTGGCGCACTACAACCTCGACATGATCATCTCTGTCGGATACCGGGTCAAAAGCCATGTTGCCACTCGCTTTCGCATCTGGGCTACGCAGCAGCTTAGGGAGTTCATCGTCAAAGGCTTTGTGCTGGATGACGAACGCCTGAAAAACCCCGACCAGCCTTTCGACTATTTTGAAGAGCTGCTCCGGCGCATTCAGGACATTCGCACGTCCGAACGGCGCTTCTATCAAAAAATCACTGATATTTACGCTACCAGCGTGGATTACGACCCCATCACGGAAGAAAGTATCACCTTCTTCAAGACGGTTCTAAACAAGCTGCATTGGGCCGTGACCGGCATGACAGCGGCAGAACTCATTCATAGCCGCGCCGACAGCAGCAAGCCATACATGGGACTGACCACATGGCGCGGAGTAAAGGTTCGCAAGCAAGATGTGAGTATTGCCAAGAACTATTTGAGCGAGGAAGAACTCTTGGCGCTCAACAACTTGGTGGAGCAATATCTGCTTTTTGCCGAAAGGCAGGCCCGGTTACGCAACCCCATGCATATGGCCGACTGGATCGCCAAGCTGGACGCTTTTCTTACGCTCAACGAAGGCAACATCCTCACTCACGCCGGGAAAATTTCTCACGATCTGGCCCTTGCCCATGCTGAACAAGAATATGACAAATTTCATCAGCAACGCTCCCTGGAAATGAGCCGTACGGAAGATAATTTTGACAAGGCAATGAAATCCTTGGCACCCGGCAAAAAAACAAAGTAGGATTTTTAGGATCAGCGATAAGCGCCCTTTACTTGGATGGTTTACTTGTGCCGTTACTTGAGTGGTCGTGAGCTAATTTTGCCACTGTCGGTGGAGAAATTAGCAAAAACAAGCCAAAGGACACGATAGTCAACAGGGTTGGCTATTTTCCAAACAGGTCGAATTCGACGGGGTTATAATTTCGAAGTATTGGACAACCACGTCCAAAAAAGAATTTTAAGAAATTTTGATTTTTAGGGTATTTGTATGAGTATCAATAAAAACTAAAAAATATACATAATTTCAGTATCTTATATTATCAATTTTTATCCCCTTGGGACCCTCCTCCCCGCCTGACGAAAAATAAGCGCGGCGTGCGGCAAGAGCAAGGCAAAACGGGTTTTTGCCGACGGAGTATACTCTTCTGGTTTTCGACGGAGGCAAAAACCCGTTTTAACGCCGCTATTGCCACGCGCCGCGCTTATTTTCCCGCGAGGTAGGCGTATGCGGCCATAGCCGCCCGCGCCCCGTCGGCCGAGGCTGTAATCATCTGGCGCAACTTGGTGTCGCGCACGTCTCCGGCCACAAACACGCCGGGAATGTTCGTTTCCATCTCTTCATTTTTGGCCGGTATCCAGCCGTCGGGGGTCAGATCGAGGCCGCTGCCCCGCAGCAAGCCGGTATTGGGCAGGGTGCCCACAAAGACGAAGACTCCTGTGACCGCGAGGTCGCTCGCCTCCCCGCTTTTCACGTTTCTGAGGCTGACCGATTCCACCCCGGTTTTGCCGTTGATTTTTTCGACCACCGTATTCCAGACCGGCACGACCTTGGGATTGCCCAGCACCCTGTCCGCCAGCAGCTTGTCGGCCCGCAACGCGTCGCGGCGATGGACCAGATATATTTTTGACGCGAAACGGGTCAGATATTCCGCCTCTTCAACCGCCGTGTTGCCGCCGCCCACGACCGCCACTTCTTCATTGCGGTAAAAAGCCGCGTCGCAGACAGCGCAGTAGCTGACGCCGCGACCGGTCAATTCGGCCTCACCGGGGGCGCCCAGGGGCCGATGGTGCGCACCGGTACAGATGATCAGCGCGCGGGCCTCGACCTCGCCCTTGTCCGTGCGCAGGGTTTTTCTATCTGCGGACAAGGAGAGGTCCGTGACTTCGGCCACGCGGATTTCCGCCTCAAAATGCCGGGCGTGCTCTTCCAGGGCCTGAGCCAATTCAAAACCCGAGACGCGTTTCTGACCCGGCCAGTTTTCCACATCGCTGGTGGTGGTTATCTGTCCGCCGGGCGCGCCCTTTTCCAGAAGCAGGGTGTCCAGGCCGGCGCGTTTGGCGTATATGGCGGCGGTCAGCCCGGCCGGCCCTCCCCCCAGAATGACTAGTTCGCGCTTTTCCACGAGGAACTCCTTGAACGAAGATGAGCGCAGCATAAGGCCGAAAGACGCACCCGTCAAATAGACGCAGGCCGGCGAGCCACAGGCGCGCGTTGTTCGCGTGACCCACCCGCAGCTTGCAAATAAGCGCGGCATGGGCAAGGCCAAGGCAAAGCGCGGTTTTGTCGACGGAGTGTACGCTTTTTGTACATGACGGAGACAAAAACGTGCTTTAACGCAGGCCTTGCCCATGCCGCGCTTATTTGAGCATGCGGTAAAGCGTGGCGAGACTGACACCCAGCTCTTTGGCGGCGGCGCGCTTGCCCGTGACCGTGGCGCCGTGCTTTTCCAGGGCGGCGCGCACCAGATCGGCCGAAGCGCCCTGCCGCGCTTTGCGCAGAGCATGGGGCCCGGCGGACGCCGCGCCCTGTTCCGCGCCATGCGCCGCACCGAGCGCGATTTCGTCTCCCGGCGCGCCCGGCGAAAGCTCGCGCTCGAAATGTCCGGCCAGGATGTCCCAGGTGATGGTGCTGCCCTGGCTGAAATGGATGCCGTACTCGATGAAGTTGCGCAGTTCGCGCACATTGCCCGGCCAGTGGTATTCCATGAAACGCCGCATCAAAGCGGGGTCCACCACGATCATGCGCGCACCCACACGGGTGCGGTGCTGGGAAATGAAATGGGTGGTCAGCGCCCGGATGTCTTCCTTGCGCTCGCGCAGGGGCGACACAAAAACCGGAATGACGTTCAGCCGGTAAAACAGGTCCTGGCGAAACAGCCCGGCCCGCACGCGCTCGCGCAAATCTTTATTGGTGGCCGCGAGCACCCGGACCGAAACCTGGGTCAGCTTGCCCCCGCCGATGCGGCGCACCACGCCGTCCTGCAGGGTACGCAGCAGCTTTACCTGCAAGTGCGGAGGCAACTCGCCCACCTCGTCCAGAAAAATTGTTCCTCCGTCGGCTTGCTCCCACAAGCCTTTGCTGCCGCTCGACTGCGCGCCCGAAAAGGCCCCCGGCGCGTACCCGAAAAGTTCGCTTTCCATCAGGGTTTCAGGCAGGGCTCCGCAGTTCACGGGAATGAAGGGGCCTTCCCGGTTGGCGCTGTTGTGGTGGATGGCCAGCGCCACCAGTTCCTTGCCCGTGCCCGATTCGCCGTAGATGAGTGCGGGGCCGCCGGCGGCCGCGGCCTTGACGATGATGTCCTTCAGGCTGAGCATGGCCGACGAATTGCCCACCAGGGCATTCAGGCTCTGGCTGTCCACCGGAAAGGCGTCTTTGTTCGGCGGCAGAAGCGTCCTGGTGCGGCAGAGCAGTTCCAGAGCCTGGCGGATCAGAAGAAAGGTATTTTCCGCCTGCTCCAGCAGGGCCATGCGCTGTTCGGAGTCAAAGGCCACGATCTGCACGGCGCCCAGCATCACCCCGTCGACTTCCACCGGGGCCGTGTAGTTGGCCTGCTCGCTGCAGGTGCCTTTCTGCGAACATGCGCGGCAGGCGTCGTCCTCGCCGGGGTTCAACACCATGGTCTGAACCCCGGCGCGCAGACTTTGCACCAGAGCCGTGTCCGCCGGGGCGGTCAAGCCTATGCCCGCCTTGTAAGGGCCGGTGCCGGCCACGCAGACTCCGGCCGCGTCAATGACCAGCGCTTCCACAGAAAAAAGCTGACCGATGCTCTCCAGCAGGGGCTGCACCGGCTCCCAGGGGTTCGGCCCGGAGCGACGCTTGGCCTTACCCTGGGCGTGTACCCAGGAAGGATGGGTATGCGTATGCCGCCTGTGCTCCGCGACGAATGCCGTCGTCATACTGCCTCCTTCGAAATACCCGCTTTGCCGCGCCGCCCGCGGCCTCAGCCGGTGGCTTTCACGCAGGCCGCGATATGGCGCAGCCGGTCCATGCTCGTGTGGGTGTTCAGCACGCAGCCGGGGGTAAAAATGACCCCTTTGCCTTCGGTGCTCGTCCAGGCGTCGCGCACCTGGGCGGCCACTTCTTCATCCGTGCCCTGGTGGGCGGTTTTCAGATGGGACAGGCCGCCGCAAAAGCATTTACCGGGGATAAGTTTGCGGCCTTCGGCCAAGTTCGGGCCGTCATCGCGGTCGTGCCAGTTGAACGCTTCCGCCGGATAGTCGTGAAACTCCTCATACCAGGGGTGCGCGCCGTGCATGTGGTACATGGTGAACCAGGCTTTGCCCTTGACTGCGCCCAGAACGGCCAGATCGTACTTTTTGACGAACTCGGCGTGTTCTTCGCGGGTCAACTGGTTTTTCAGCGACATCTGGGTGGCCATGAACAGACCCGCCGCCCCCCGCTCCACAGCCGCCCCGGCGAACTGCGCCGCGGTTTCGGTGATATGGGCGAGCGCCGCGTGCACCTTGGCCGGCCGGCTGCGGATGTGGCTGATGAGCGCATCAGGGCCGGAGCAAAGCTTCACGGCGGTAGTCAGGGGCGAGAACACGGTTTGCAAGAGCGGCACCTGGCCCTTCGAGTCTTGCATGAAGATACGCTGGGATTCAAGCACCACGGCGTATTCGCCTTCAAGGCCGGAAACGGGACGCAGCTTGTCCCAGTCTTCGGGCTTTTCAATCAGGGGGCGCTCGGCCACCGGCGCATCGTAAAAGCCGGGAAAGACCTTGAGCGGCAACCCGTAGTCCACGCAAGAATAGAGGCCGTAAGGCATGTACTTCACGAAATCCATGTCCAGTTCCCGCTGATGGTGCAGGCACAGTTCGGCCAGTCTGCGCGGCGAACGGTCGTGATTGGGAAAGTGCATCCACAAACTGAAGGGCATGCGGTCGGGCTTTTGCATGGACAGGGCTTTTTCAAGGCGTTCTCTGCGGGTCACGGGATACCTCCGGGTTATACGGTCATATGTTTGCGCAACGCGGCCTCGGCTTTCGCCAGAAGCGCCGCGTCCGGGCAGTAGATTTTCAGCAGCGTGCCGCGCTTGCCCTTGACCAGGATGGTCCGCATTTTTTCCACAATTTGCAGGGACCGCACATCCGGCCAGTGGATTCGCCTGGCGATGCTGCGGACAGGGTCGCGCACCGGTTCCACGGCATAGCCGGCCAGAGGAATGAAAGGTTTGGCAATGGGCCGGATCCGGCCGCCGCGCATATGCTCGCAGAATATGCCCGCCTCGCCGATGCGGTAGAGCGAGGCATAGCGGTTGCCGAACAGAAAGCCTCCCACGAAGACGAAGGCGGCCAGCGCCGCGCCCGCGAGGTACATGCCCAGAAAGAAAGCCGCGAAGATTGAAGGCCTGGTCAGCCCGCTGCCGATGGTGGCCTGGCCCAGCATGACGAAAAGCATGCCCCCGATCCACAGCGCGCCGGCCGCCACGAGCACGTCCAGAACGAACATGGGGTTCGTGCAGATGGGCACGCCCACGTACCAGCTCAGCGGTTTTTCCGCCCGCGCCCCGGTTTCCGGTTTTTGCTCCGGATGCTCGCCTTCGCCGCCGTTCACGTCTTTCTCCGCCTCAAACCTTCTAGCGCTATTGGATTTTTGTTCTCCGGCAAGGAAGATGAGCTTTGGCCGACAGGAGTGTACTCTTTTGGTACATGACTGGAGGGCAAAGCGAAATCTGACGCGGCCGGGGGACAAAAGGACATAGCGCCCTTAAATAGTCTTGGGTTTCAGGTTACCCGCAAAATGACAGGCCACAAAATGCCCGGGCGCCACTTCCCGCAGGTCCGGATGCTTTTCCCGGCATTCGGGCTGCCGGTATCCACAGCGGCCCATGAAGCGGCAGGAGGCCGGGGGGTTGATGGGGCTGGGAATATCGCCTTCAAGCAGGATGCGCTTTTTGTCGTAGTGCAGCTTGGCCACGGGCACGGCGGAAAGCAGGGCCTGGGTGTAAGGATGCACGGGGTTTTTGAACAATTCCACGTTGCTCGCCTGCTCCACCAGCTTGCCCAGGTACATGACCCCCACGGTGGTGGAAACGTAGCGCACCACGCTGAGATCGTGGGAAATGAACAGGTAGGTGTACCCCCGGTCTTTTTGCAGATCGGCCAGCAGGTTGATGACCTGGGCCTGGATGGACACGTCCAGGGCGGAGACGGGTTCGTCCAGCACGATGAATTCCGGCTCCAGGGCCAGGGCTCTGGCAATGCCGATGCGCTGCCGCCGGCCCCCGTCCAGTTCATGCGGGTACGAGGTCCCCAGACGCCGGGAAAGGCCCACCGTGTCCATGAGCTTGCCCACCCGTTCGTCCAGGTCCTTCTTGTCCGTGTAGGCGTTGTTGATGAGCAGCGGTTCCGCGATGAGACGGGAAACGGACATGCGCGGGTTCAGCGAGGAAAAGGGATCCTGAAACACAATCTGTGCCTGGCGGCGGAACTCGGAGCGATCCGTATCGTTCAGGCGGAGGCTTTCCTTGCCGTGAAACAGCACCTCGCCGCCCGTGGCTTCGATCAGGCCGATGACCACGCGGCCGAAGGTGGATTTGCCGCAGCCCGACTCGCCCACAAGCCCGAAGGTTTCTCCGCGCCTGATGTCGATGGAAACGTCGTCCACGGCGTGCAGCTGGCCCTTGGGCACCGCAAAATACTTCTTGAGATTGCGGATGTCGAGCAGCGGTCCCTGATTGGCGGTTGCCTGCATGAATATACCCCTTTATGCCGCGTCGGCAGCCTGGACGGCGCCGTGACAGTTGACGAAATGGCCGGGCTCCACCTCGCACATGCCGCATTCCGCCTCAAGGCAGCGGTCCTTGGCGCCCTCGCAACGCGGCGCGAAGCTGCACCCATCCGGCAGGTCGACCATTTCCGGCGGCAGGCCGGGAATGACGGCGAGCTTTTCACCCAGCGGGCTGTCCAGGTCGGGAATGGCCTTGAACAAGCCGCGGGTATAGGGGTGCCGCGGGTTGGCGAACAAAAGCTCGATGGGGGCGTATTCCAGCAGCCGCCCGGCGTACATGATGGCCACGGTGTCGCAGGTTTCCGCGACGATGCCGAGGTCGTGGGTGATCAGCAGCATGGACGTTTTCACTTTGCGCTGCAGATCTTTGATCAACTCGATAACCTGGGCCTGAATGGTCACGTCCAGCGCGGTGGTCGGTTCGTCCGCTATGAGCAGGCTGGGCTGGCAGGCCAGCGCGATGGCGATGCACACGCGCTGGCGCATGCCGCCGCTGAACTGGTGCGGATAGTTCTTGGCTCGCTCCGGCCGGATGCCTACCAGGGTCAGCATCTCTTCGGCCCGCTCCCAGGCTTTTGCCTTGTCCAGGTCCGTGTGCAGCCTGACCATCTCCATAATCTGGTCGCCCGCGGTCATGGTCGGGTTGAGGCTGGTCATGGGGTCCTGAAAGATCATGGAGATCTCGCCGCCCCGAATGTGGCGCATTTCGCTTTCGCTTTTCGTCAGCAGATCCTCGCCGTTGAAAAGGACGCGTCCGCTGCTGATCCGCCCCGGCGGGGACTGGATCAGGCGCAGAATGGACAGCGCCGTGGTGGTTTTGCCCGCGCCGGTTTCGCCCACAAAGCCGATGGATTTGCCGCGTTCGAGTTGCATGTTCAGATGGTTCACGGCATACACCGTGCCGGAGTCGGTATTGAAACAGACCGAAAGGTCCTGAATGTCCAGCAAAAGGTCTTTGTCCGCCATATGCGCCTACCGTTTCTGCTTCGGGTCAAGCGCGTCGCGCAGACCATCGCCGATGAAGTTGAGAGCCAGAATCATGATCATGATGGCCAGACCCGGGTAAATGCTGAGCGCCGGATTGGTCTGCATGAAGCCGCGCGCCGCGGACAGCATGCCGCCCCATTCCGGGTACGGCGGCTGAATGCCCAGTCCGAGAAAGCTCAGGGTGGCCGCGAAGAGAATGGAGTTGGCCGTGGTCAGGGTGGACTGCACGATCAGCGGGGCTGCGCAGTTGGGCAGAATATAGAGCATGATGATGCGCTTGTGCGATGCGCCCATGGCTCTTGCCGCCTCAATGAATTCCATGTCTTTCACCGAAAGCACCGAGGCCCGCATGATGCGGGCGAATCGGGGCACGGCGGTAATGCCCACGGCCACCATCAGGTTCATCAGGCCCGGTCCCAGCACCGCCGAAACCACGATGGCCAGCAGAATGGTGGGAATGGCCAGCTGGATGTCCATGAGCCGCATGAGCCAGTTGTCCAGCTTGCCGCCGAAATAGCCGGCGATGGCCCCGATGGCGCTGCCGATAAGAAGCGCGATGCAGACAGCCACCAGCCCGACCTGCAAAGATATGCGCGCGCCGAAGATGAGGCGGCTCAGCACGTCGCGGCCGAATTCGTCGGTGCCCAGCCAGTGGGCCGCGGTCGGTCCCTGGTGAATAGCGCGCCAGTCCTGCTGCGCGTAGCCGTACGGGGCTATCTGCTCGGCGAAAACGGCCACCAGCACCAGGGCTATGATGACGAAGATGCCCCCCATGGCCAGATAGTTCCGGCGCAGGCGGATCAGGGTATAGTAGAGAGCCGAATTTTTATTGATAAGCGCCATGCCGATCCCCTATTTCATCCTGATGCGCGGGTCGACGAAGGCGTACAGCACGTCGACGGCCAGGTTGACCAGACAGAAGGCCAGGGAAATAAAGAGTACCCCGGCCTGGATGATGGGGTAGTCGCGCATCCTGATGGCCTCGATCATCAGCCGGCCGATGCCGGAGATGGAAAATACCGCTTCGGTGACGATGGACCCGCCGAGCAGCGTGCCGAACTGAATGCCCACCACGGTCAGCACCGGGATGAGCGCGTTGGGCAGGGCGTGGCGGTAGATGACCACCGATTCTTTCTGGCCCTTGGAGCGCGCCGTTCGCACATAGTCGGCCTTGATGACCTCCAGCATGCTGGACCGGGTCATGCGGGCGATGATGGCCATGGATGTGCCCGACAGAGTCAGAATGGGCAGCACCATTTCGCTTACCGTGTCGAAGCCCATGGAGGGCAGCCAGCCCAGGTGGACCGAAAAGGCGAGAATGAAAAGAAGTCCCGTCCAGAATGTCGGGGTGGATATGCCCAACAAGGTGATGACGGTGATGATGGTGTCCGCCAGCGAATACTGGCGGATGGCGCAGATCACCCCGAGCGGTATGCCGAAGACCGTGCTGATGAACACCGCCCAGAAGGCCAGTTTCATGGTTACCGGCACCCGGGGCAGCAACTCGTCCGAAACCGGAGAGCGCATGACGTAGGAGTAACCGATGTCGCCGTGCAGCACGACCTTTTTCACATAGGCGCCGAACTGCACCAGAAAGGGCTGGTCCAGACCGTACTCGGCCCGAAAGGCGGCGATGCTTTCCTGGGAAGCTTCCTCGCCGAGGGCGATGGTGGCCGGGTCCCCGGGCGTGAACCACAGCAGCGTGAAGAGAATGAACATCACGCTGAGGGCGATGGGAATAAGAAGCAAAGTTCTTCGAATCGTATATCGCAACATTGTCTGTCTCACCTGCCGGAAGGTGCGTTGTGAACGGGCGGCGCCGGAATACGGCGCCGCCCGGCGTACTGTTTACTTGTAGCTCAGGTCGCCAAGATAGTTGATCTTGCCGCCCCGCAGGGTGTCAAGCCCCACCAGATCCTTTCTGGCGGCGTAGATTTCGCCGGCGATGGTCAGATAGGCGATGGGGTGCAGGTCGTTAAGCGCGTCCCAGCACTGCTGGAAGATCACTTCGCGCTTTTTCTCGTCAATGGTCTTGACCGCGGCCTGGATCAGATCGTCCAGCCCCTTGTTGTTGATGTGGGTCTTGTTGGTGGTGCCGATGCTGCTGATGGTGAACAGCGCCTGCCAGAACACCGAAGGGTCGGGGGAACTGGTCTGCATGCCCCAGGTGCCGATGTACATGTCGCCGCTGCCGGAATTGAGTTCCTTCTCGTACAGGGCGGTTTCCATGACCTTCACTTCGACGGGAATGCCCACGCTTGCCAGCATGGCCTGCACCAGGGTGGCGCCGTCAACGCGGTCCTTGTTGGGCATGACCAGCAAAGTGAAGGGCTTCGTGCGTTTGAAGCCGGCTTCTTTCAGCAGCTGCTTGGCCTTTTCGGGGTTGTACTTCCAGCTCTTGGGGTTCTTGGGATACCACATGCTGGCCGTGGGCAGCGGGCCGTCGGGCACCCGGGCGTGGCCGTTGTACACGACCTTGGCGTAGGCTTCCTTGTCGATGGCGTATTCAACGGCCTGACGCACGCGAGGGTCTTTCAACTCGTCGCGCTGGGTGTTCATGCCGAGGTGGGTCAGCACCAGGCCTTCGGCTGTTTTCACCTGAATCTTGTTTTCTTTCTTCAGCCGTTCATAGTCGTTGTAGGGCACGCCGTAAATGAAGTCGACCTTGCCGGTTTCAACGGCGATCATGCGACTGCTGTTGTCGGGCAGCACCACGAAGCGGATTTTGCCGAAATTGCCCTTTTTGCCGTGGTACTGGTCAAAGCGGTCGAATTCGGCGTATTCGCCCTTGACCCATTTGCCGTACTTGTAGGGGCCGGTGCCCACGGGGTTCTTGGAATAGTCGCGGCCGCCCTCGGTGACGGCTCTTTTGTTCATCATCGAGGCGTAGGGGTGCTTCATGGAAGACAGAAAGCCGCCCACCGGGCCGTTGGTGCGCACGATGACCGTGTGCTTGTCGATGATTTCAAAACCGTTCACGTTGATGAACTTGCCGCGGGACCCGGAAAAGACGGAATCCGGCGAAGCCACGCGCTTGAGCGAATAGACCACGTCTTCGGCCGTGAAATCGTCGCCGTTGTGCCACTTCACGCCTTTTCTCAGGTAAAACTTGTAGGTGCTGTCGTCGAGCACTTCATACTTTTCCGCCAACACGGGCACCAGCTTCTTCTGGTACGAATCCCAGGTCACCAGGGGCTCGTACATCTGGCGCAGGATGGAAAAGCTGTAGGTGTCCACCGAGTTCTGCGGGTCGAGGTTTTTGGCGTCGCCGTCCACGCCGACGCGCAGCACGCTCATGTCGGCGGCAGAAGCCGCGACGGGGATCAGCAGCAGGCACATCAGGCTCATAATGAGAAACTTTCGCATCATGAATTTCCTCTCTTTACACACATGTTGACGGTTCCGGCGATATTGCTCTTACCGCGCGCCGTTCAGCGGGCGGTACTCTCAACGGTCTTCTGAACCAGAGCCATGGTTTCATGGGGGGTTTCGGGGTCCACGACGCAGCCCGGCGCGACGATCACGCCCTTGCCGCCGCACTGCGACGCCGCGTCTTTCACTTCCGCCGCCACGGCCGCCTTGTCCAGGTTCACCCATTTCTGGCCCCAGGTCAGGCCGCCCACCAGGGCCATCTTGCTGTACTTGCGCACCTCTTCCATGCCGGGGCCTTCATCGCGATCATGCCAGTTCAAACCCTGAACCGGGTAATCCTGCACGTCCTCAAGATAGACCTTGGTGCCGTGCATATGCAGGATATTGAACCAGGTGCCGCCCTTCACGCGATTCAGCACTTCAAGGTCGTATTCGCGGCAGAATTCGTCGTGTTCCGCCGGGGTCAGCAGGTCGCGGGACGCCATCTGGGTGGCGTAAAAAAAGCCGTCCACACCAAGGTCCACAGAAGCTTTCATGAACTGCATCAGGGTTTCGGTGAACAGTTCAAGAGCACGGTGCACACGGTAGGGGTCTTCTTTGATGTGTCTGGCCACGATGGCCGGAGAAGACAGCTTGGCGGCCACGGTCAGGGGGCTGAACACCGTCTGCTGGAGGGGCACGCGTTCTTCAAGCATTTCGTGGCACATGCGCTGGCCTTCAAGCACATAGGTGAATTCGCCCCGGTCGCCGCGGATGGGACGCAGCTTGTCCCAGTCCTTCACGTCGTTGATCAGGGACTTGTGCAGCACCGGCGCGTCCCGAAATCCCGCAAACACGTCCAGGTCGGCGCCGTGGTCGATGGTCTGGTACATGCCGTAGGGCGTGAACTTGATGAAGTCCATGTCATATTTTTTTTGCAGATTCAGAGAGAGTTCCGCCAGGCGTTTGGGGTGGCGGTCCTTGTTCGGATTGTGCATCCACAGCGCATAGGGAATTCGGTCGCTTTCCTTCAATGCGATAGCGTTCTCTATGCGCTGCTTGTGGGTCATGGTCATGAATCTCCTCCGGTCTGGGTTGAAGTGAGAGGCTGTGCCTAAAAAAATATCATGATCCGCCGCCGCTCAGAAACCCGACGGCCAGCCGGCACGTGACGGCCACGCCGCAGGGCATGGCATCTTCGTCGATCACAAAGGTCGCCGAATGCGAATGCGTCGGCTCTGTTCCGGGTTTGCGCGCGCCCAGACGCCAAAAAACGCCGGGCACTTGTTGCAGCATGTAGGCGAAATCCTCGCCGCCCATGGAGGGTTCCGGCAGGCCGCGCACACTCGCGTCGCCCAACTCGGCCCGCGCCGCCGCCTCAAGGCGGTCCACCCACGCCTCGTCGCAGATCAGGGCCGGGACGCCCTCGAACAGAGTAAGGGAGGCATCGCCGCCCAGGCTTTGCGCCGTGCCGCGCGCGATGTTTTCAATGCGTTCCAGCAAAAGGCCCCGCAGATCCTGCGACAGGCTGCGCAGGGTCCCTTCCAGGCGCACTTCGCCGGCCACCACGTTGGCGGCGGACCCTCCGTGCACCGTGCCGATGGTCAGCACCGCCGACTGCAAGGGCGGCACGTTGCGCGAAACCAGGGTTTGCAGCGCGGTCACAATCTGCGCGGCAATGACGATGGCGTCCACGCCCCGGTGCGGCTGTGCGCCGTGGCAGGCTCGGCCCGTCACCGTGAGCAGAAAGCGGTCGGAAGCGGCAAGAGCCACGCCGCGCCTGGTTCCCACGCTGCCCGTTTCCAGGTCAGTCATCACGTGCAGGGCGGCGATGCCGTCCAGGTCGTCCAGCTCGCCGGCTTCCACAAAAGTTTTCGCCCCGGCCAGGATTTCTTCGGCCGGCTGAAAAAAAAGCTTCAACCGACCCGAGCAGGTGGGGGCGATGCGCGGCCACAGCCGGGCCACGCCCAGCAAAATGGCCGTGTGCGCGTCATGTCCGCAGGAATGTACGAACCCCGGCCGTTTGGAGGCGTAGGGCAGACCTGTTCGTTCCTCGCCGGGCAGAGCGTCCATGTCGGCCCGAAGGCCCATGACCTTGCCCGACCCCTTGCCGCCCGCCATTTCAGCCGCAAGGCCGGTGACGCCGACGCGGCGCACGGTCCAGCCGGCTTCGCGCAGCAGGTTTTCGGCAAACGCGGCCGTCTCCGTTTCATGAAAACCCGGTTCCGGGTTTTCATGAAAACGCCTGCGCCAGGCCACGACCTCGCCCTGGATCGCGCGGGCAAGAGACAGAAAGTCGCGTTCCATCAATACGCCTACTTTTCAGGCATCGCCTGGCTCTGGGCGGCGGTGCGGTCCAGCATGATGCCGGCCATATGCTTGTCCAGCTGTTTGAACATGCCCTGAGACAAAGCCCCAAGGATTTCTCCGGTTTCTTTCAGGTTGGCGGCCGCAAGACCCTGTTCCGTACGTACTCCGCCGCCGTGCATGGCCATATTGGCCGCGGTCCAGGCTTCGGCCGCCGCGGTTCCCACCTTCAGGCTGCAGGTTTCCTTGGCGCCGTCGCAAAGCATGCCGAGAAGGCTGGCCACAAAAGTCACCACGGCCCGTTCGGCCTGAACGGCTGATCCGCCTTGCAGCAGAACCAGCCCCGCAGCCGCGCCCGCTCCGGCGGCCACTGCGCAGCCGCAGATGGGGGTAAGCCGGCCGGTGTGTGATTTCAGGTAGCCGCAGACCAGGTGGCTGATTGCCAGAGCCTTGGCCAGAGTGAGATCGTCTGCGCCCATGCGTTTGGCGGCCACGACCACGGGAATGATGGCCGTGATGCCGTGGTTGCCGCTGCCCGCGCTGCTCATAACCGGAAAATCCCCGCCGCTCATGCGCACTTCGGAAGCGCCCGCCGCGGCCCGGCGGATACCCGCGCTCAGCAGTTCCTCTTCTTCAGAAGCGACGCCCGCGCCCATGCCCCAGTCCCTGGTCGTGCCCGCGTCCGCCACGGTCATGTTCATGCGCGCGCCTTCCAGCAGCGTGGCGACGTCTTCGGCGTCAATGCCCTGGGCCAGGGACCAGAGGTCGTCCATGTTCAGGGTCCGCACTTCCTCATACAGGGTATCGGCCTTGCCCGCGGCCATGGCCGGGGCTTCGTATGCAACCTTGCCGTCCACGACCAGACGTTCCACGCGATCGTGTTTGTGGGCCAGGGTGCAGACGGCCGCATGCCCTTCGCCGCTGACCGTGGCCTCAACCCACATGGTGGGCACGTCTTCCGTGATGCTTTGAGAAATTTTGCCGTCGGCGACCAGCGCCTTGGCTTTTTCCACCACTTCGGCGGAAACGCCTTGCAGCACCATCAACCCCTTGCCCGGATCGCCGCCCAGAGCGCCAATGGCGGCGGCAACCGCATTGCCCCGCAGGTCGGGCAGGCCGGGCAGGCCTACGGACCGGCCGTTTTTAAAGACGTTGACCGACATGCGCACATCCACGCGTTCCACGGTGTATTTGTGCGCCCGTCCGGCGGTGGCGGCGGCCAGGGCCACCGCGCCGGGCTCGGTGCATCCGAAGGCCGGTTTGACTTCCTGAGCCAGGAAGGTTTTGATATCCATAGACTCGCTCCTTGCTGCGTTTTGTTCTCTATATGCATGGAGCATTCCAAAACGGCGCCGTGCACATCTTCATGATTTTACTATACTATATTGGCGGATATGTTGTTTGTCTTCTTTTCATGAATGAAAAATTTTTCATATTTGCGAATTTTGAGAAACTATGCGCACGAAGATGAGAAAAGGCAAGCAAAACACAAAAGAGCCACGCGCCGTCAGACCGACGGGATGGCCCCG
>JAVBRE010000130.1:0-24959 GCA_031548325.1 Desulfovibrionaceae bacterium | reverse complement strand
CAATGGACAAGGTAAACCGCTTCATCAGATAAAAAATGAAATAGTTCGTGATACTGGCGATATAAAAATTGTTGGCGAAAATCAGCGCCACAAGAATGATCATGGTTTTGCGCACCACGGGGCGAGGCATAAGAATATCCGGCGTCGGGGATGCGGTTTTTCTTTTTGTCTGCTGACTTTTGGCCCAACGACTGATGTGCAGCAAAAAGAAAATGGCCAGCAGCGGCAGAATGGCGAACCAGGACAAACTTTGCTGCCCGTGGGGAACCACAATGGCGGCGGCCAGCAGAGGCCCGGCAGCGCTGCCGGCATTGCCGCCCACCTGGAAGATGGACTGGGCAAGGCCGAACTGTCCTCCCGCCGCCATTCGCGCCACCCGCGAAGCCTCGGGGTGCAGCACGGCCGACCCCGTGCCGACAATGACCGCCCCCAGCAGAATCCAGCCATAGGCCGGGGCAAAGGACAGAAGAAAAAGTCCTATCAGGGTGAAACCCATGCCGACGGGCAGAAAATAGGGCTGCGGCCTCTTGTCCGTGTAGTGGCCGACCATTGGCTGCAACAAAGAAGCGGTGCACTGGTAGCACAGGGTTATGAGCCCGATTTCCAGAAAGCTCAGAGTAAAATTTTGCCGGAACAAGGGATAGATGGCCACAATCAATGACTGGGTCGTGTCGTTGAGAAAATGAGCCAGGCTGACCGTGCCCAGTATTTTAAACTGGGTTTTGGGACCCGGCATCGGCTGCCATGCGGGGGTTATTTCAGTGGCCATGGGTATCCTGTCTTTGAGAGACGTAATTGGGAAAATAAGCCGGGACGCAAGCAGAAGCTGTCGGCGTCCCGGCGAAAAGGATGGATGTTACAGGGTCAGCGTCGCGTTATTGCGGACATCCTCAAAGGTGTAATGCGTGAGAATGGCGCCGTCCCGGTACACAGGCTTCAAAACGGACTGGGCGTTCGTTCCCAGCGGCGCGGAATAAAAGCCGCCCACTCCGGCAAACAGATGGACCCGGCCGCGTTTGCTTTTCTTGTCGTGGTCCGTGATCGGATCTTTGAAAATATCATGCCAGACGCCGTCAATCATGACGGCGGAGCATTTCATGGCAAATTTCTGCGTATCACGGTTTACCCGCTGCAAAAGATAGCCGCCGCAGCCGAAAGTCAAATTTTCGGCTGAAAAGCCCATTCGGGTGACCACATCCAGAATTTTGACGATAGAAACCTCATCAATGCCGTCGCCCTGAATGACGCGCACGTTATCCAGCACCTTGTAACCCCGGCGGTTCATATGACAGCCGAAAGAATCGGCAAGAATCCGGATGCAGGCGCTGACCACTTCGGCGGGATCGCCGGAGTCCGGGCGCACCACCATGGTGCTGCCGGTGCGGCGCAATTCGTCTTTCAATTGCGGGAACAGGGTTTTACAGGCGTAATAAATATCATAGGTGTCGGCGACATTCGCATAAATCTTGCCCGGTCCGCCGAAGACGGCCAGCATGTTGCGATAGAAATCGAGTTCCCCTTCCTTGCCCCACGAACAGGTGACGGAATGTTCGGATGCGGGAATGGAAAGCCCGAACATGCTGTCTGACGGGCCGTAATACTTTTGCGCGAACCGGATGCCGTCCAAATTGTCCGTGCCGGTGAAGTTGATTAAATGCGCGCTGCCCGCAATGCCGGCAGACTCGTGCGAAGACACGCCCCGTGTTCCGAAATCATGCAGGGCGAAGGGCAGGCCGTCCATTGTCCCCACGGTCCGTTCATAATAGTCGGTCAACAGGTTTTTGATTTTTTTGGAGCGGGTCGCCACAGTGGATCCGTACCAGACGCCCCGCAGCAACGTGGTTTCAATGAACCCCGGCACCCAATAAAAATCGGGGTCCTCGTTTTCGATGACCGCCAGCACGTTATGATTGGGTACCATGGTGCCCTCAGGCACAGCGGAAATGGTGACGGGCAGGTAGCCGCCGCATTTGTCGACTATTTTTTCCCAGCCCGTGCGGTTAAAAGGCAGGCCGTGCCGAACGACAAAGGCTTCCGCTTCATCAATGTCCGCGGCCGTGACCGGTGTTTGCAAATACTCCCGGATGAAGGCCTGCAAGCCGTAAAACAGAACAAAATCATACATGCCGCCGCGTGATTCGATATAATAGTACGTTTTCTGCGTACCCTTGGGAAATTGCAAGTGATGCGAATATTTATACGAATCGGCGCACAAAATCAGATTATGAAACATAAACGCTCCCGCTGATGGCCGTGCATGGCGCATCGGTCAAATTGTGCCGCGCATTCAGCCGGGCGTCAATGTGATTTTAGCTATTCTGTACAGGTATGTAGCTCGAAAAAGCTCCTGTTTCCGCAAAATCGGACGGGTACGGCACATAGGCCGGAGCGGGCATCAGAATCATATACTCCGGCGCTCTAACTTTCTCCGCCGCGTTGCCCTCTCGGGCAACGGCTGCAGTTGCGTTGTTTTTCTTACATGCTGTTTCGTGAACGCAACACCAGGATCAGCGCAGATCCTGAATATCCAGCACGCGCCCGCAGCAGGGGCAGGTGCGCGTACCAAAAGAACAGTCGTCGCCGTGATAAAAAAAGGCCAGCCAACGCGCGTTGGCAAAAAGGTAACGAACCCAGACCAAAGCGCCGCACGAACAGAAACGTTTTTGCATGACGGAACTCCGCGTTA
The DNA here is from genome assembly GCA_031548325.1 of Desulfovibrionaceae bacterium. Taxonomy (GTDB): domain Bacteria; phylum Desulfobacterota; class Desulfovibrionia; order Desulfovibrionales; family Desulfovibrionaceae; genus FLUQ01. The sequence continues at coordinate 22,273 of JAVBRE010000130.1, read as the reverse complement.
ATAGAAGTTAACAGTGGTGATAAAAAAAAATATACAGCCGCATCTCGCAAAATTTTGTTTTCAGCCTATTGACGCCTATACATGGCGGCAGTCGCGGCAAAGCCAGACCACCCGCCCGATAACCCGAAAAGAGCTCATTTCGTCTCCGGCTATGGCGATGGGCGCATAGTCGGGATTGTCGGAAAGCAGGGTGATGCCGCCGGGTCGGTTTTCCAGCCGTTTGATGTAAATCGAGTCTTCATAGCCAACTGCCATAACGCTTTTCGGGGTAATCTGCACATAGGCCTGATCCACCAGCACCATATCGCCGTCGGCAATGCCCGGCTCCATGCTGTCGCCGACCACGTCCATAAACACCATGGCGCCGGGCGTACCCATTCGGGATAGCCAAGAGCGGGGAAAGGGGTGTTCGGAAACCGGCGCCGCTTCCAACTCCAGGGAGCCGCCGCCTGCGCAGAGGCGGGCGCGAACTTTCGGCACCGCGATTATTTCGCCGGATGCGGCGAAAGAAAAAGCTTGTTCTGCCCGCTGCAGAGTGTCTCGCGCACTTGAAGTCGACGCGCGCGGTCGGCCTTGGCCGAATTCCAGCCAGTCGGGAGAAAGCGCAAATTGCCGGGAAAGCGTCAGCACCCACTTCTGGGGCACCGCGTTTCTGTTTTTTGCCTGCGTAACGGCTGAACGATTTACCCCTAACGCGCGGGCCAGATCCATCTGGCTGGCGATATCGGTCGCCTGGCTCAGACGGGCGTAAAATGCTTCAAAGGGGATGGTCACAGGGCAATCCTTTTTGTAATTCGCGTGTTGATGTATATGAACACATGCGATAAAAATATGCAACAAAAAAATGAACACAAGCGACGCGAATCGAGTACCTATCGGGGCATAACCACCAGACGGGGATTGGTCAGCACGTAAGGAAGGCCGTGATATACATTTTTGCCCACCAACCGCCAGCGGTACGTGGGGGCGCTGATGTCGGGGCAGTACGAAAAGGCGAAGCGCCCGCTCTGCGCGTCAAGCTGGGCGTCGGAAGCGCCGAATTCCGCATATTCGCGCGGATTGAAGGGGCAACCGGGGCAATCTTCCGGGCCGTTTACCGGAGAGAGCTCCAGGCCGAGGTATTCCAGGTTGGCGGCATTGCCGCTGACCGCGCCCTGAATGACCAGACAGTTGCCTGCTCCGGAAGCGGAAAAGGACGAAAAATCAAATGTTTCCTGTGATTTTACCGGCCGCGGGTTGCCTATTTTTCCACAGCCCGCCGTTATGAGTGCCAACGCAAAAAAGAGGCAGCAAATGGCAATAAAGGCCGATGAGGATACCATTGTCTTTTTCATGAGATGCCGCCTCCCCAGAGGATTTTCCATTCATTGATACGTTCAAGGGCCTGCATGGGCGTGAGATGGTCCGTGTCCAGGTCGCGTAACGCCACCAGCATCGGGTGCGGCGGCGGAGCGGGTTCGGGGTCTTTTGTCGCCGAGGGCTCGGATTCTTCCAAGCCGGGAAGAAGTTGGCGCATGGTTCTTGCGGCGTCCTGCCTGCCGCCTGCGGCGCGGGATTTTTCCAGAGTTTCCAAAATCTGGCGGGCGCGGGCCACCACGCTTTGCGGCACCCCGGCCAGACGGGCGACCTCTATGCCGTAGCTGCGGTCGGCCGGTCCGGGCACTAACCGGCGCAGAAAGACGATCTCGCCGCCCCATTCGCGCACGGCGATGTTCATGTTGTGCATGCCGGGCAGGCGTCCTTCCAGCGCGGTCAATTCGTGGTAATGGGTGGCGAACAGGGTGCGCACGGAGCCTTTGCCCCGCCGGACGAGTTCTTCGACCACCGCCCAGGCCAGCGCCATACCGTCAAAGGTGCTGGTGCCCCGACCTATTTCGTCAAGAATGACCAGGCTGCGGCTGGTGACCTGGCGTAGAATCCGTGCGGTTTCCATCATCTCGACCATAAAAGTGCTTTGACCCTGAGCCAGGTTGTCCGAAGCCCCCACGCGGGAAAAAATGCGGTCGGCAACGCCGAGACGGGCTTCGCTTGCCGGCACGAAGGAGCCCATCTGAGCTAGAATGGCGATAAGCGCCGTCTGGCGCAGGACTGTGGATTTGCCGGCCATGTTGGGACCGGTGATGAGTATGAGCCGTCGCGCTTCATCCATACGCAGATCGTTGGGAATAAAGCCGGCCTTGCCCTGTACGGCCTCCACCACGGGATGGCGGCCTTCGCGGATGAAAAGATCCGCTTCCTCGTGCAGTTCCGGCCGGGTCCAGTCCCAGCGCAGGGCGGCGCAGGCCAGGGACTGCCAGTAATCCAAAACCGCCAGCAGGTTTGCGACGAACAAAATGCGCGGCCGCGCCTTGGCGACGGTTTCACGCAGTTCTTGAAACAGATTGTATTCCAGATGCTTGCGCTTGTCGGATGCGGAAAGCAGCTTTTCTTCCAGCTCTTTCAGTTCCGGTGTGACCAGCCGTTCGGCGTTGGCCAGGGTTTGGCGTCGGGAAAAACGTTCGGGCAGGTCCTGGTTTACGGAACGGGGCAGTTCGAAATAATAGCCGAAAACTCGATTGTAACCCAATTTCAGCTTGCCGATGCCTGTTGCGGCCTGTTCTCGGGCGAGCAATTCCTGCAGTTTTTGCTCGCCATGCTCGGCCAGGTCCAGCAGTTCGTCAAGGGCGGGATGAAAGCCGGGCCGGAAAAGTCCGCCTTCGGTCACCAGATGGGGCGGCGAATCGGCAATGGCCCGTTGCAGCAGGTCGGCGTAGTCGGCCAGATCGTCCCATCGGGCGATGGTGTCGGTCAGAGCCGGAGGCAAGGCGCGGCCGGAAGTTTCCTCAGCGGTGGGATAGGCGTCTTTTTCCGGCGGCAGGGCCAGGGCTTCGCGCACTGCGGGCAGGGCGGCGAGGCTCTGGCGCAAAGCCACAAAATCTTTGGGCGAGGTGCGGTTCAGACAGATGCGGGTGGACAGACGTTCCAGATCATAGACCGCGTTCAGGGCGGACCGCAGGGCTTCGCGCATGGGCGCGTTGTCCGCCATGCAACTTACCGCGTCCTGCGTGCTGCGTATGGGACTCATCTCCCGCCAGGGGTGGCGCAGGCGTTCTTCAAGCATGCGGCTGCCCATGGGGGTAAGCGTCTGGTCCAGCACATGGCGCAGTGTGCCCGGACCACGCCGACCGTCCAGACGGCGGAAAATTTCAAGGTTGCGTTCGCTGATCTCGTCAATGACCAGATGGCGGCCCAGCGAGAGAGGGGTGAATGCCGACAGGTGGGCCACGTCGTGTTTCTGCGTCTGGATCAGATAGGAGAGCAGAGCGCCGCAGGCGCGAACCAGCTCGTCCTTGCCGTCCAAGCCCAGAGCCCCCAATTCCCCGACTTTCTGGGCGGCCAGAATTTTTTCTTCAGCCCCTTTGCGGTCAAAGAACGAGCGCGCCGGCACCCGCAGCGGCTGGATGTCCGCCAGACGCAGGCCGTCGGGCAGGCGCAGCAGCTCGTCGGGCAGGTCCGGCACCAGCAGCTCACGGGGAGCAAGTTTAAACACCCATTGCCAAAGGTCGGCTTCCCGCCTGCTCTGCATGCCCGACCATTCCCCGGTGGAATTGTCCGCCCAGGCGAAGGCGCCGCTGCCGTTTTCCGCATTCCAGTACAAGGCGCCAAGGTAGTTGTGTCCCCCGGCTTCAAGTCCGGCGTCCTCAACCACCGTGGACGGGGTCAAAACCCGCGTCACGGCTCGTTTGACCAACCCCTTGGCGGACCTGGGGTCTTCTATCTGCTCGCAGACAGCGACCCTGTGCCCCTTTTCAAGCAGTTGTCCGAGGTAACTTTCAGCCGCATGATGCGGCACGCCGCACATTGGCACGGGGTTTTCCATGCCGGGGTTGCGGGTCGTCAATGTTATCTGCAAATCCCTGGCCGCGATTTCGGCGTCTGCGAAAAAAAGTTCATAAAAATCGCCCATGCGATAAAAGAGCAGGCAATCCGCGTATTCCTCTTTGATACGCAGATACTGCTCGAACATGGGAGTCAGTTTTACGGAAGAGCTGTCGCCGGTCATGAAAGAGGCTATTCCTGCAAATTCAGGCGAAACGAGACAGAATGCCAGCTGCCGCAACGGGGGCAGCGATAAAAAATCGCATCTTGGCGCAAGCCGCAGGTGGTGCAGACAAAGTGCTTGATATGCCGCATCTGCTCGGCAAAATAAACGACCTGCATCTCAATGACCGGCGGCAGTTCATGCTTTTTGGCCGAAAGGGCCAGAAGCTCCAGCCGGGCGGCCCAGAAGTCCGGCTGCAGCACCAGCGCCTTGGCCAGCCAGATGTTGGCCCCGTCCAAGTCGCCCTGGCGCTTGAGGAACAATGCCCCGTAATAATGCAGCAGAAGATGAGGTTCTTGTCGTTCCAGTACGGGAATCACGGCGTTGCAAAGCGATGCCGCGAAGTTTTCTTGCGTCCCCAAAGAAGCGTCAGACGCATCCGCGGCTTTGCCGCGAATTCTGGTCCCCGCCTCGAGTAAGGCTTCAAGCAAAAGAAAACGCAAAGCCGGAAAAACGCGCGAAAGCCCACGTTCCAGAAAAGTCGTGGTCTTGCCCCATTGTTCGGCCAGCGCGGCCATGGTGATCAGCGCGCTCCAGGCTTCCACAGAGCCGGGGTAAACCCGCAAGGCCTTTTTAACTAAACGGGCCGCCCTGGCGTCATTGCCGGCCACGGCCAAATCTTCGGCATGCCGCACCAGATAGTGGGCTTCGGCCAGACTGTGCCTCAGGCGGCCGTATTCCACGGCCGCCCGTTCAAAGTCTCCGGCATCGGCAAAAAGATTGGCCAACTGGGTTGTAACGGCATCTTCCGGATATCCCAATTTCGCCGCCTCGGTAAAAGCGGCAAGCGAACGGTCCACAACTCCGGCGCGATGATAATCCTGTCCCAGTTCAAAATAGGCTCTGGCCTTGAAACGGACATTCAGGCCGGGGCGGGCGTTGAGTCCTTCGCGGATCAGAACGGCCCGCTCAATATCGCCCTGCGCCCGGAACAGGTTGCCCAGAGCAAGATATATGTCCACGGCCTCCGGATCATTGCGGACAACCCGCGACAAATCATGAATGACCGACAGCGTGTCGCGACTGGCGGGCATTTCCCCTTCGCCCGGCAAGGGCAGAAGGGGAGATTTGCCGAAAAGGCGGCGCAAGGGGCCGAAAAGAGCCATTCCCCCTCCTTTCGGCTATTTCTGCTGCGCTGTGCCGGACTCGCTGCTGTTGACCTCGATCAGCGGAGTCGAGGGCTTCAAGGGGATTTCGCGCAGCTTTTTCAGCTCACGGTCAAGAATGCGTACCTGCTTACGGCTGCGGCGAAGCTCGCTCTTGGTGCGCAGTTGGTCCAGCAGCAGGTAGCCCAATATCAGCAATGCCCCGGCAAAAAAACCTACCATTATGACAAAGTAAAAAGGCACTGCGGTATTGGACCAGACATAATTGAAATAGTAGAAATCCATTTTGAGGCTCAGCTTATGCCCCAGCGCCACGCTGTTCTGAATGAAGAACACAAGAGAGAAGAAGAAGAACACGGCCAGCCATAAAGCCTTCAAAAAACGCATGGATGCCTCCTAGGTGCGGGTAAGGCTGTCAAAAAAGGGTTTCAGTTTGCCGTAAGTCGCCGTCAGATGCTCCGGCACGGTACGCACTTCGCCGAGCACCAACATACACCAAGTAAAACATCTGAAGAGCGGAAAAACATGAAAAAGAAGTGGATGTATGATGCCCGCTCCGGCAGCGCCGCCGAGGTTGAACCCCAGATTGAACCCTTCCGGCCGCGACACTTCGCGCAATGTCGCAACGCAATGTTGGCTGAGCGCGAACAATTCCGCATATTCATCATACTTCAGATCACAAAAGTCCATGACATGGCGCATCGGAGTCACCAACAAATGCCCGCTGTTATATGGGTATTTGTTCATCATCACAAAAACGCGCGCGCCTCTGTGCAGGACCAGGCGCTTTTCGTCTTCGTCCTTCGTCTCGGGCAGGCAAAATATGCAGCCATCCGCCTTGGGTCCGAGGATATACTCCATGCGCCAGGGCGCCCATAGGGTTTCCATGCGCCAATCCTTGTCGTCTTCACTTCGCCGGGCAAGATGCGCCCGCCTTTTCTGTCTACACCGCCTAAGCGCAGAGAGCAAGAAAAACGCGCGTCATGTCCTGCCGTTCAGGACCTCGGGCAGAGCATACGGCGCGGTAGCCCCTTCGCGGAACTGTACGATAAGGTTGCCCGCGAGGGCAAGCTGCTCTTCTTTGTTCTTTACCTTGCCGTCCAGCTTTGCCGCAAGCACCCGGTGCAAGATATGCCCGTAAGCCGGACCGGGAATTTCACCCAAGGCCTTGAGGTCGTCGCCCGTGATGTCGGGTTTTTCCAGGTGCAGCCGGGTCAAAAAATGGGACAGGTCTTTATTGATATCCGGATCGTCGTGCAGCGTCATCAGCAGCAGTATGCCTTCCACCGGCAAAAAGGAGAGCAGGCTGAAAAGTCCGCTCATGCTGCCGTCGTCGTTTTTCCAGCGGGACAGGCCGGCTTGGGCGCGTCGGGCATTTTCGCGCAGGCGCAGAAAGTCGGCGCGCATGCGCTGAGTAAAGCCCAGCCGGTCCAGCACACTGATCACATCAGGATATTTGCCGTTGCGGCAGAGAACCAGGAGGTACAATATCCAGTTCTGCGGCTCTTTGCCGATATACAGGCGCTGATACCAGGAAAGAACCTCTCCCGTTTCCTTGAGCAGGCTGATTTTGGTCGGATTGAGCTTCAGCAGCGGATGAATGGCCCGCAAAAGGTCGAACTGCTCCATGCGCACAAGGCAGCCGGTCACATCTTTTTCATCAAAAATATGGCGCAATTCATTAAAAATACGGGGGCCGGAAAGTTTTTCCAACATGCTGAGCTGCAAGGCGTTCTTGATCAGCCGTTCAGTCTGCGCGCCCATGCGAAAGGCATAGCGGGTTTCAAATCGCACGGCCCGCAGCATGCGGGTAGGGTCTTCAATAAAACTCAAGGAATGTAAAATATTAAGAGTTTTTTCCTTCATATCGCGCTGAGCGCCGAAAGGGTCGACCAGCACGCCGAAACGGGCTTCGTTAAGCTGCACGGCCAAGGCGTTGATGGTAAAATCGCGACGGAACAGGTCCATTTTGATGGACGACAGTTCGACCGTCGGCAGAGCGCCGGGGTGCTCATAATACTCCAGTCTGGCGGTGGCCACGTCAATGCGCCGCTTTTCGCCCCCGGGGGTTGTGAACAGCACCACGGCCGTTTTGAATTTCGGGTGGGGCCGAACCCGGCCGCCCAATCTTTCGGCCAGCGTTTTGGCAAAGGCAATGCCGTCGCCTTCCACACTGAGGTCAACGTCAAAATTGGGCCGGAGCAGGAGCAGGTCACGGACAAAACCGCCCACGGCGTAGACCGCGTAACCCAGTTCATCGCCGAGTTTTCCCGCCAGACGCAACAGGCCGAGATATTCTTCCGGCAGACGTTCATTGACTTGGGAATGGATATTTTTTTCACGCAACGGAGCGGTCAGAGGGTCGCCCTCGGGAATGCGCAAAGAGTTGTCCTCAACCAGAAGGCGCATGATATCGGTGCGAGTCAATACTCCTACCACGGCATCGTCGCTGATGACCGGCACCAGGCGCTGGCGCTGGGTCAAAATGATGTCCACCGCCGGAAACAGCGTGGACTCAGGACTCAACGTGAGCACGTTTCGCTGCATATATTCCGTGACCGCCAGCGCGCCGAGCCCGTGCGTCATGGCCCGCGCGGCCGTTTGCTGTTCCAGGTATCCCACGCAGCGCCGCGTGCCGGCGGTGACAACCGGCACGGCCTTGAGCCCGTATCGAGTCATAATTTCTTCGGCCTGGGCGATAGTGGCGGTGTCGGCCACAGTCTTGGCGGGGCTGGTCATATGATCGCCCACGATAATCTGGGGGTTCACCAACGAGAGGAGCAGGGCCAGCAGTTCCGCCTTGATTTCAGTCAGGGTTTTGTCCTTGACCGAAGCCGAGGCCGCATAGCTGTGCCCGCCGCCGCCAAGGGAGGCGCAGATTTTTCCCACATCCACATCCGGATGACGGCTTCTGGCCACGATCTGGACGCGGTCGCCCATGCGGGCCACCGCGAAAAGCACCTTCAGATGCTCCATATCCACCATTTTATGAGCCAGTACGGCGAAGTCGCCCAGAAAGGCATCCAAAGAAGCCTGGGCAATAACGACAGGAATGCCTTTGATGTCGTGGGTCGTCGCGGATTCGAGCAGAGTATTCAGGGCTTGCAGTTGGTCGCGCGTCAGATCGCGGCTGACCAGCTCGCTGATGATGTTCACATCCATTTTTTGCTCGCGCAGCCAGGACGCGGCGGACAGATCATGTTCCGTCGTGGAGTCGAAGGTAAAAGAACCCGTGTCTTCGTAAATGCCCAGCCCCAGCATGGTCGCTTCATCAGCGGTAAGGGGCGCGCCTTTCTCCCGCAGCATGTGCGTCAGGATGGCGGTGGTGGAGCCCCAGGGCTTTACCACACACACTTCGCCCGTAAGATCGTCTTCCGCATCCGGGTGGTGATCGTAAAGATGGATGCGCAGGCCCGGATTGCCCAGCGCGGTTTCAACCTGAGGAATACGCGATTTTTGCCGGGTATCGACCACGACCAGAGTGTTTACGGCGGAAAAATCAAGGTCTTTGCCCTGACGCAGGCTGAACAGGTAGGCGATGCTGTCGGTAAAATAATGCGGATCCTGCCGTTCCTGCACGGCCGGCGCGACCAGAACCGAACCGGGATACAGTTTGCCCGCGGCCACCATCGCCGCCAGGGCGTCGTAGTCGGCGTTGCTGTGAGAAGTAATGATGACGGTCGGCCGCGCTTTGACCGAAAGAGTGCTCTGCATCGCAGACATATAGCCTGTGACGGGCGCAGATTGCAAGGCCCGCCGGGACAATGTTCTGCTGCCTTTCATGACACCGCCCGTATGTTCCATCATCATTCCCGTGTTCAACAAGTGGGAACTGACTCGCGCCTGTTTGCGCAGTCTGCGCGAGCATACGCCGGGTTCGGACTATGAAGTCATCGTCGCGGACAACGCTTCCACGGATGCCACGGCAACGGAACTTGTTTCCTTTGGCCGCAGCCTGTTCGGCGCGGCCTTCAGTTCGTTGCGCTTCACCGAAAACCGGAATTTCGGCCCGGCCTGCAATGCGGGCGCAAAGGCCGCGCGCGCTCCCTTATTGTTTTTTCTGAACAATGACACTCTGCTGACCCCGAACTGGGCGCCCCCCCTGCTGACGGCGCTACGCGAGGACACGTCGTTGGGCGCGGCAGGGCCGCTTCTTTTGTTCGAGAACGAGACCGTGCAGCATCTGGGGGCCGCTTTCGCTCCCGGAGGCCTCTGCCACCTGTATCAGGGCTTTCCGGCGGATCACCCGGCGGTTCGCAGGCCCAGAAAGCTGCAATTCATAACGGCCGCCGCCCTGATGCTGTCCAAGGGGTTGTTTTTCGCCTGCGGCGGTTTTTACGAAGGGTACCGCAACGGCTTTGAAGATGTGGAGCTGTCCTTGCGTATCCGTCAGGCGGGCAAGTCCCTGTGTTGCGTGCCGTCATCCGTTGTATATCACCTGGAAAGCCAAACCCCGGGGCGCAAAGACGGGGACAATCACAACGGCCTGCTGCTGCACGACCGTTGCGGCAAAGATCTGTATATCGATCTGCACCACCATGGGCTGCGCGACGGATTTCACGTTTTTGTGGATGATCTTTTCTCTTTTTCCATGCGCCTGACCGACGCGGATGAAAAAGCCGTCAGCCGGGCAGCCCAGGGCAAAGACCCGGTGGAATGGCCGGAAATCATGCGCGCGCACCCATTCTGGATCGCGGGCCGCGATGCGCTGGCCGGCGCGCTCGAACAGCGAAAAAAATTCAGCGAAGCCCTGCAACTGCGTGCGGAATTGGCGAATTTTCTGCCGCTGGAAGAACGGTACGCGCAACTGTTGCGCGCGGCGGCAAAGGCCGGTGACGACAGGCTGCTGGCAACCGCGCAAACAAGATTGCATATCATCAAACAGTACCGCGAGGACCGCGGCCTGGCCGCCGCCGTGGTGCGCAAGGCCAAAGAGCGGGCCAAGGGCGGGCGTGATCCGTTTTTATCGCGGTTGTATGATGAAAAATTTGCAATACTGCACCCGTGACGCGAAGCAAACATTCAGCCCCCCCGCGAACGGGGATGATGGGCGCGGTGCACCTCGACCAGGCGCTCGGCCTGCACGTGCGTGTAAATCTCCGTTGCACTGATGTCCGCATGCCCCAGCAGCATCTGTACGGCCCTCAGGTCTGCGCCGCCGTCCAGCAAGTGCGTGGCGAAGGAATGGCGAAAGGTGTGCGGCGATATGGTCCGGGTTATGCCTGCCGCCAGCACATGGCGGCGCACGATCTTCCACAACGCCACGCGAGTCAGGCCCGTGCCCGAGCGGTTCAGAAACAGGGTCGGGCTTTTGGGCGAAAAAAGAGGGCGCCAGTGCGCAATATACTCGCCGAGAAAGCGGGCGGCCTCACTGTGCGCCGGCACCAGCCGTTCTTTGGCGCCTTTTCCGAAAACCCGAAGCAAATTGGCGGCCGGATCGAAATTGAGAACCCGCAGCCCCACCAGTTCGGAAGCCCGCAGGCCGCAAGCGTAGAGCAGTTCCAGCATGGTCCGGTCACGAAAGCCCAGACGGTCGGAGATATCCGGCCCGGCCAGCACGGCGGCCATTTCTTCCCGCGAGAGCACCTCAGGCAATGCACGGACAAATTTGGGATTTTCCAGAAAGCGGGCCGGATTGACGTTGAAGACTCCCTCGGACTGAGCGAAAGCGAAAAAACCGCGCAACCCGGAAAGCCGCCGCGCCAGACTACGGCCTGAAAGGCCCTGTTGCCTGACTGCTACAATATACAGGAACAAGGTTTGGTCCGTAACCTCTTCAAGCGGAAAAGAACGACCGGCCAAAAAAGAAAGAAAGTCGGAAAGGTCGGCGGCATAGGCGGACAGAGTGTTTTCCGAAAGACCTTTTTCGACCAGCAGATGTTGCAGATAGGCGTCCGCCGCCGGATGCACGGGCAAAAAACCGTCTTCAGGGACGAATTCCGAAGAGAAGGGCGACTGTTCAGCCATGCTTTGTGGTATCCCTTCCTTTTCTCTTCGGCAAGACGATTCTGGGTGGTTTGACAGTCGCGTTCGGCAAGGCTAGAAGACATCGAATGATCGCGTATGTCAGTCTGGGCGGCAACCTGGGCAAAGTGAAAGCAAACTTCGCCCGCGCTCTTGCCGGCATTGCCTTGTTGCCGAATGTGCGGGTCGAAGCCGTTTCCCGCCTGTACCATACAGAACCGCAAGGAGACCCGACTCAGCCCTGGTACGCCAATCAGGTGGCGCGACTGTTTTGCGGCAGGGGAGTTACACCGGAAGGTCTGCTCAAGGAACTCTTGAACCTGGAACAGGTGCTGGGCAGAAAACGCGATCCGGCGCGTCGGTTCGGCCCCAGGCTCATTGATCTTGATTTGCTGTTGTTTGACGATGTCGTGTGCTCGGGCGCGGAACTGACCCTACCGCATCCACGCCTGGCCGAACGCGCCTTTGTGTTGATTCCATTGCTGGAACTGGCCCCGGACCTGTGCCTGCCTGAACGAGCGGGAGGGCGGCCGCTGACGGCGGCGCTTGAGAAACTGACTTATCTCGTTACGGGAATGTCCATTTACCAGACTCAGGAGAACAGTATGCCCATAGAACATCCAAGTAAAACTTTAGGTATTCTGAGCGGCATGGGACCCGCCGCCGGCGCTGAATTCCTGCGCCTGCTCACGGCCAAGGCGCCGGCAAGCTGTGACCAGGAACATCCTGTAATATATATGCTTTCGGATCCTCAAATACCCGACCGCACTGCGGGGTTCAACGGCACCGGTGAAGATCCCACCGAGCGCATCCGCAAAGGACTTTTGACCGTTGCCGGCTGGGGGGTGGATTTTCTGGCCGGTCCCTGCAATACGGCCCATATGTTCATTGACCGTTTTCGCGACACCCTGCCCGTGCCGCTGATCCATATCGTTGAAGAGACCGTTGCCGCCTGTCAGCGCAAAAGCCCCCGGGGCGCCTGGTTGCTGGCAACGGAAGCCACCTGCAAAAGCGGATTGTATCAAAATTGCGCTCACAAAGCGGGGTACAGATATAAAACCGTGTCGGACGACGTGCAGGTCGAGGTGACCCAGGCGCTGGTTTTGGTCAAGGCGGGAAAAATGCGCGAATCCGGCGAACTGATGCGATCTGTCGTTGAAAAGCTTTGGAAAACAGACGATTTACTCATCGCGACCGCGTGTACGGAACTGCCGCTGGCATATGATGCCTCGGGGTTGCCCGCTGAAAAATCGGTCTCCAGCTTGGGAGCGCTGTCGGACGCCTGTCTGAAAGCCATCTATGGCGATGCGTATACGTTGTGAATGCACTTCGTGCAGTTGTTTTAAATACTTCGAGAAGGAGTCCGCATGACCCGTTGGCTGATTTTGGCTCTAGTGGCCTTTGTCCTGTATAAACTGATCACCAATGAGATGCAGAAACGCTCAAAGAGCGACGCAAAGGACGAGGCCAAGGAAAAGGCCCGCAAAATGGCGACTGGCGAGATGGTAAAAGATCCGGTTTGCGGCGCATATGTGGAGGCGGAATCCGGCATCACCGTTCGCGATGGCGATACGCTGCACAGGTTTTGCAGCTATGAGTGCCGCGACGCCTTTTTGCAAAAGCTGCAGGCGGGGGGACGTGAAATTCCCTCGGCAAAGGCGCGGGATGACGAGGATGACAAGTAGATCGGAAAATTTAATTCCGGCCTGTACGGGCCAATTACAGGCCAATTATGATTCATGTTTTCAAGAAATTGGAGCAAAGTTAACATAATTTACATTATGGGACTTTGACATATAATCAATATGCCCCCTGCGGCCGTGTACATTGCTTTTTCCATGGCCCGTGCTTGTATTGCGCCATGATCCACAAACAGCCAGATTCCCCGTTTTATTGCAGTCGTCGTCGCTATCGCTGAAAAAATACCTCCGGCAACTGCCGAGGATATGCATTACCATGAAAAGTCGAGGCAGTTTTTTTATGTGCTTTCCGGTGAGGCAACGATGGTGCTGGATGGAGAAAGCGTAAGGTTCCAGGTTGGTGAAGGAATAGAGATTGCCCCCGGAAAGGCGCATCAAATGAAGAATACCTCTGAAAATGATGTGGAATTCTTGACAATTTCAGTACCGAAAGCACATGGAGACCGAGTGAACATTACATAACAAAACAGGCGGAAATCCGCAGAGTTCCGCCTGTTCGTATGTCGATCATTCCGCCGGCTTACAGCCAGTCAAACCATTGCTTCCATGATCCTTCGCGCTTTTCTCGAGTGCTTTGCGCATCCTGCTGGCGATAACGGATAAAGGCCGCCTGCCCTTTTTCTTCCGCGTGCGCGTATATGTCGGGCACGTCTTTGTAATTGTCCACAATGCCCCTATAGCGCAGCCATGCGGAACCGTATTTGCCCATGCGATAATAAAAATCCGCGATATACAGCTCATGTTCCGCCATCAGGCGGCGGCATTCGGCCATGAGCTGCGTGGCTTTTTCCGCATATTCCGAGTCGGGATAGGATTCGTTCACCCGCTTGAAGTACGAATACGCCTCGTCAACGGGCGTGATGGGCCGGTCTATGGAATGATACAAATTTTTGTTGGCCATGCCGATGTTGAACAGGACGTACGGTATGGCTTCATGTCGGGGATGCAGGCTCTCGAATTCCTTGTATCCCTCGCTGGCTTCGATCCAGTCTCCGTCCAGAAAAAGCGCATCGGCCAGAGAAAGTTCAGCTTCCACGATATAGGGGCTGAATTGGAAGTTGTCTTTGAGCTTTGTATAATACATGATGGCGGCCGAATAGTTTTTTTCGCGCATGGCGTCATTGCCGGCTTCGAACAATTCCTGCGCCGTATCTTCCGCCGGGGGCAAATATATGGCGTCAATTATGCCGCAGCCGGAAAGGCTAAATAAAAGAAAGCAGACCAGAACAAACCGGTTAAATATACGCATGCGGCAAATCCGTCGCGGTTCACACACAGTGAATGCCTGGTGCGGCAAATGGTCACCAAATTGACCGACAATTCCAAACAGCACTATAGAGCTTTTTGAATCATATCTTTTAGACTGCTTTTGGAACTGGCTCCGGTGACCTGCTCCACCACCTGGCCATTCTTGAACAGAATGAATGTGGGGATGGCTCGGATGCCATAACGGCTGGGGGTTGCGGAGTTTTCATCCACATCCATCTTGGCGATCAGAACTTTGCCTTCGTACTCGACGGCCAGTTCGTCGATGACCGGAGCAATGGCCCGGCAAGGGCCGCACCATGGAGCCCAAAAATCAAGCAGCACGGGAATTGAGGATTTAAGAACCAAAGCATCAAAAGTGCCGTCGGTGACCTGAGTGGACATGAGGTATACTCCTTTCCATGGGTAAGCCGGAATATTAGGCGCGCTGCAAAGCGCTGTCAAGGCCGGAAAATCATGTCTTCCGGCACGGCCGTGCCGCGGGGGATGCAGGAAACGTCCAGAGCATGCTCCCAACCTTCCCGCGCCAGCAAAAAACCCGCGTATGCGATCATGCCGCCGTTATCGGTACAAAGCGCGGGCGAAGGCAATGCCAAAGGCAAATTGTATTCATGCGCAAGAGTTGTGACAACGTCACGTACAAAGCTGTTGGCGGCGACGCCGCCTGCCAGAATCAACGACCGGATGCCCTTTTCTCGCTGAAGGGCGCGCTCGAATTTTTGCCGCAATGTTACCGCAATGGTCATGTTCAAAGAGGCGCAAAAATCTTCAAGAAATCGGTCCGTATTTTCTCCGTTTTTTTCCGGTTTTTTATTCCGAATGACGGTTGCCGCCGCTGTCTTCAACCCGCTGAAACTGAAATCCAGGTTGTCGTTGTTCAGATACGGGGCTTTAAAAATATCGGGGGCTGCCTTGCCGTCAAGAGCCAGTTCATTGATGCGCCGCCCGGCCGGATATGGCAGGCCCAGCAGTTTACCGATTTTGTCGAAAGCTTCCCCTGCCGCATCATCCAGGGCGCGCCCCAGGCAAATGAATTCCCTGGGTGAAAGGATGCGGTAGATATGCGTGTGTCCGCCGGAAACAAGCAATCCCAGGGCGGGAAAGGTTAACTTCCCTTCCAGGCCCGCGGCAAGCAGGTGGGCATGCAGATGGTTCACGCCTATCAGGCGGCGCGCGCCTCCCAGGGCAAGCGCCTTGGCAAAACTTGCGCCCACGAGAAGGCTGCCCAACAGGCCCGGCCCGCGCGCAAAGGCGATAGTATCGATGTGAAGGGGGTCGATATGCGCGTCGCGCAACAAAGCGTCGTACAGCGGACCTATCAGCCGGCTGTGCTCACGCGAAGCCAATTCGGGCACAACGCCTCCGAACAGGGCGTGCAGATCCGCCTGCGAGGACATGATCGAAGCCGTAAGGCGCCCGTCCTGAACAATGGCCAGGGCGGTTTCGTCACACGATGTTTCAATGCCGAGACAAATCACGTGTAAAAACCGATCGCCGCCTCGACATCAAGAGTTGATCCGATGAAAAGCGGCACACGCTCGTGCAGACTTTGGGGCATTATGTCAAGAATGCGCCGCCGGCCGTCGCTGGCCGCCCCGCCGGCCTGTTCCGCCACAAAAGCCAAGGGGGAAGCTTCACACAAAAGGCGCAGCTTGCCTTTGGGCTTGTCCGGTTGCTTATAATCCATGGGGTACAGAAAGATGCCGCCGTAAAGCAGCGTGCGATGAAAATCCGCCACCAGCGATCCAACATAGCGCAACGAATATGGCGAATTAAGAGCGTTATCCTTGCTTTTAAAGTAATTCACTATTTTTTTTGTCGACTCATCCCAATACAGGCTGTTGCCCTCATTGATGGAGTATATTTTACCCCGCTCTTTCAGCTTCATATTTGGATGCGAAAGAAGGAATTCACCGACGGAAGGGTCGAGCGTAAAACCGTGCACCCCATGTCCCGTGGTATAGACCAGCATGGTCGAGGGGCCGTACAAGATATAACCCGCCGCCACCTGTTCCGCGCCGGACTGCAGGATGTCGTCCAGCATGACGTCCTGCTCCGCGGGGGATTTACGGCGCAGGATGGAAAAAATGGTGCCGACGTTGATGTTCACATCAATATTGCTGGACCCGTCCAGCGGATCGAAGATGAGAATGTAATCTCCTCTGACGAAACGCTGAGGCACGGCAAGAAAGTCGGCCAGTTCTTCGGATGCCATGGCGCACAAAGAGCCGCTGCGCTCCATGCGGTGAATCAGCACGCGGTTGGCGAAATCGTCCAGCTTCTGCACCGCTTCGCCCTGCACGTTCACTTCTCCCGTGCCGCCTAGAACATCAAGCAGGCCGGCCTTGCTGACGCTACGGCTGATGATTTTCGCCGCAAGGATCAAATCGTATAAAAGACGCGTGAATGTGCCCGTGGCCGCCGGCGATTTCTTTTGGTGCAAAAGAAGATGTTCGGTGACAGTGACTTGCCGCATACCAGTCCTCCTGCTCGGATGTTGACGGTTATGCATTACTCCACAAGGGGATTTGCCGCAGTTTCGGGCGTGGCAGAGGCTCTCGGGCCCGACAACGGCGCGTCCGGCGCCACATTGGGCGAACCGATGTCGCCGACTTCTCCCTCCACCCTGCCGCCGCCGGGAACAGTCTGCGCAGGGGCCGGCGTGAGCCGCTGCCCCTGCTCGTCCACAAGGTTCACGGAGCCGAGAGCATACGAAGCGGCGGTCTCAAGAGAACTCAGGTTTTCCGTGTGCAGCGGAAAATCCCCTTTGACTCTGACCGCGTAAATAAGCGGCAGATTGCCGAGATAGCGCGTCACCCAATAAAAAGTGCCGCGATCATTGCTGACCGTGCCGTACGCGCTGTCTTTGACCACCTCGCCCCACTTGACGCCGGCAACGGGGGTGGACTGAGGATCAAAAATGCCCGGCCAGATAACACCGTCTGGACCGGCGATCACGAGGTTTGCCGGGTCCGCCGTTCGGGCGATGAGCGTGCGCGGGTCAAAATGCACGACGATGAGTCCCTTAAAGTCAGTCCCCGCATAGATGGGGTTGCCCACATAAATTTCCGGACCCAGCGGGTCGTCCTGCACACAGGCTCGCAAATCTTTGCGCAGTTGCTTCGTGTCAAGGGTCGTCAGATCACTCACATCAAAAGGCTTGGGATATGAGGGCGGCACCTGGGCCCGGGGATAGCCTTCACTGTCCGTCAGAGCGAGGCCGGACAACCACGGGAAACGGGTTGTTGTTTTAGTCACCCAGGCCGGATCGGGGTTAAGGTCGCTGTTTTGCAGCATACGTTCAAGATCGCGCAACTGCAGGTCGAAATCGGCGACAGCCGAGGCCAGAACGGCCTGATAATCCCGCGCGTCCCCCTTGTCTTCCAGGTTCAGGGTCGCGGGCGTGTTTAAATATTCACGGTAGTAGGAACGGGTTTCTTTCCAGGCATTTTTTACGGTCTGGGGCGGCCTGCAACCGACAAGCGCCACGCTGACTAGAAGGCAGATAAGCAAAAAAATACGGTACACGGCAACTCCAGGTTTATTGCAGCGAGCGTGCTTCCAGGCGCTGAGCCAGCGCCTGGAGCATCTCTGTCAAACGATTTTTTCCTTCACTGCCCTTGTCCGCTTCGTCTCCGCCCGCGGCGCTTTCCACGGCGGATGGCGCGGACGCGGCGCTGGACAGTTCACTTATTCTGGCCCGCAGTTCCTTTTTTTCCTGGTCGGAAGAAGAAACGGCCAGCAATTCTTTGTAAATATCCAGAGCGCCGACCGTATCGCCCTGCTCCGCCAGCACTTCCGCCATAGAGCGGGTTCGCAGGGATATGGGTTCTTCCAGGTCGTCCTCATCGGATATGCTTATTCCGGCGTCCCCCGGCGTTTCCACAGGGACGGGCGCGGTTGATTGGCGAACTTGATCGGCAAGCGCGGCCACCGCTTCCGGCGCATGGTCCGGAGAACGCAAGGAATGCTCTTCGTACAACGGATGCGCGGAGCCTGCGCTTTCGCCAAGCAGGCCTTTCAGCCCCTGTTCGATGACGCCCGCCCAGGAAACAGGCACATTTTGCAAAAAGGCCGAGAGAAAAACAGCCGCAAGTCCGGCGTCGCGAGTCGCGTCCTCGGCAAAGAGTTTTTCACCCCATGCCTTCCAGAACCCGGGGTACTGCTTGAAAATGTCGCTGAGCGTGCCTACTTCTCGTTGCAGATCAGCCGATCTGCTCTGGTTATACAGTTGTTCAACGAGCAAAAGGCGCGCTTCGACATGGTCGGGGTGGCGGCCAACCCCTGCCTGCAGCACATTGATGGCTTCATCCGGTCGGCCGTCTTTTGCCAACATGCGGGCAAGCGGAAAGAAAATTTTGGAATTCGGTTCGATTTCCAAAACTTCCCGGTACCACTCAATTTTTTGTTTCATTCGAAGCGGCTCCTGTTTTGGCCGTATCGTGCGCGCCGGGAAAAATATAAAGGATTTCATTGTCCTTTACATAATTAAACCGTTTTCTAATCATCTTTTCCTGATATTTTTCATCTGATTGCAGCAAGCGGATCTCTCGGCTTACGGCAAGGTTTTTTTCATCCAGCTCTTTGACCCGCGCTTCCATCAGTTTATGTTGTTCTTTAAGCGCCTGATAGGCCATCAGCCCCTGATCGCCCCATACCAGACTGTACAGCAAAACAACGTTGATAATCAAAGAAGTGCCGACAAAAAACCGCTGCCATATCATGTTATTGCAAAAGCCTCCGCTCTGCCGTCAATGAGCCCTTGCGCGGCAGCGATCCGCGCAATTCCTCCAGAAAATGCGCGGTAGCGTTTTCTATGCGCCGCACGTCGTTTTCTTGCACAAAAAGAGTTTCAATTTTGTCGTAAATGTTTTTCAGCGTCGAAAATTCCGCAAGAAGAGGCTCTGCCAGACGGGTTTGTTCCAAATCCGCTTCAAGTTCAAGTATCGCTTGCAGACAATTGCGCAACCGGTCGTGCAAACGGAGGATGTTGTCCATACTTTCCTTTCCCGGTTGGCGCTTCAGCCGGCGGCGCCTTTTTCATACTGTCGCGAGGCCCAGTACCGGTAAAAAGTATACAGATAGTTTCCACCGGAAAATACCGTGAGCGCGAGGGCTATGTAAAGCAAAAACTGCCCCAGCGGATCCGGGTTGAAACCGAACCAGCTGTAATGCAGCATGATGGGAACAAGCGCCACCATCTGCATGACGGTTTTCCACTTGCCGAAGGCATCGGCCGCGATGACCATGCCCTCTTCCACGGCAATGGCTCTCAGCCCTGTGATAATAAGGTCGCGGCAAATGATGATTATGGCGATCCAGGCGTTGATCCATCCCAATTGAACCAGAATGATCAGCACGGAACTGATCAACACTTTGTCCGCCAGCGGGTCCAGAAATTTGCCGAAACTGGTGATCATGCCCGAACGGCGGGCGATATGGCCGTCAACAATATCCGTGGCCGAGGCGAGCGTAAACCCGATGGCAGCCAACAAACAGGTGATTCTGCTTTCATAGTACAGCAGAATCACGATCACCGGCACAGCCAGTATGCGGCTGAGGGTTATTTTATTGGGGAGGTTCAATAAATCCATGTTGCGTATTTTCACGACACTGCGCGGCCTCATTCTAAAATGTTGAACACGCTACGATACCAGTACGCCATGCTGTCGACAATCGCAATCCGGAAAATGTTTTCCGGCGACGAATTAGAGCATCTTCAAATGAAAATGCTCCAGAGGATTCCAAGCGCAGCGAAGCATCCGCCCGCAAGCGAACAGCGACTATATCTGGCGTCAACTGCTCCAGCGTATGGCGCCTGTTGCGGCTGTCACGGCCGAAGCCATATCCACAAAAGCGGATTTGGCCGGAAAATCTCCGGGCAGATCGACAACCGGAACGGCTTTGTCCGCAGAGACGACCATGGCCGGGTCAATGGGAATGCGGCCAAGAAAGGGAACCCGCTGCCCTCGGGCCAGATCTTCGCCCCCGCCTGACTTGAACAAATCGATATTTCCGCCGCAATGCGGACAGGTAAAGCCGCTCATGTTCTCCACCAGGCCCAGTATGATCGCGTTGACGCGCCGCAAAAAATGAAAAGCCTTGCGCACGTCGGCCAGGGCCGTTTCTTGCGGCGTTGTCACCATGAGGCACAAGGCCTGAGGGATGGCCCGCAGCACGGCCAGGTGCTCGTCGCCCGTGCCCGGCGGCGAATCGATGAGCAAAAAATCGAGATCGCCCCAGGCCACCCCGCTGAGGAACTGGCGAATGGCCGCATTCTTTTTGGGGCCGCGCCAGATGATGGCTGTATCGCGGTTTTCGAGCAGCGAATCCATGGATACCACCGCAATTTTCTCCCTGTACCGGGCAGGGACCAATATCGCGGCATCGTCGCGCACAGCCAGACGTTCCTGCAAACCCAGAAGTCCGGGCACACTGGGGCCATGCATATCCACATCCAGAACACCCACCCGGCGCCCCTGGTTGGCCAGCGCGGCCGCCAAGTTGACCGTTACCGCGCTTTTGCCCACGCCCCCCTTGCCGCTGACGACGAAGAGCACGACGCCGATACGCCGCAAAGCGGCGGCGATGGCTTCATCCTGCAAAGGCACCGCCTTTTCCGCCAAAGGGCGAAGTTGCCGGGACGCACAGGAGGAACAGGCGGATTTGTCGCCGCAGTTATTTTTTACCGGACAATCGGACATAGCCATATTCACCAGCCATGGTCGCCTTTCAGGTCCACAAAGGCCACCCGTTCTTTATGTTCGATGCGGATGCGCCCTTCCGCTTTATAAGCCCGAGCCAGAACCTGCGAGCGTTTTTCAGCGCCCACCGGAATGACCAGAATGCCGGGATCGGCCAGTTGCTCCAGCAGGGGATCCGGTATCTTGGGTCCCCCCGCCGTGACGATGATGCGGTCAAAGGGGGCCGCTTCAGCCCAGCCCCGTGTGCCGTCGCCCTGCTTCAGGCGGATATCGTAGCGCAGGTCCCAGAACAGCTTGCTGACGCGGGAGTACAGCTCTTTGTGATATTCCACCGAATGCACGTCCAGCCCCATGGCGTTGAGCACCGCAGCCTGATAGCCGGACCCGGTGCCCACTTCCAGCACCCGCATGCCGGGTCGGGTCTCGAGCATTTCGGACATCAGGGCCACAATATACGGCTGAGAAATTGTCTGGCCGCAGGCTATGGGCAGAGGACAATCCTCGTAGGCCCGGGGCCAGAGCCCTTCTTCCAGAAACACATGGCGGGGCACCGAGGCCATGGCGCGCAGAACGTTCTCGTCCTTGATGCCGCGGCGCGCAAGCTGTTCACGCACCATCCGGTCTCTGCTGATTTGATAAATATCTCTCATGGAACCCCTTCGACTTGACGCACAGGCGTGTTGCCTGGAAAGCAGATTTTGAGCGGCAAGTCAACCTGAGGCCGCAATATCTCTTGTACTGGAAGCCGAACTATGCCAGAAAAAAAACGCACATTTTGCTTAAGGTGATTCATCATGGCTCGTTCTTCAGGTTTACCCGCGGTAGTATTCATGCTTTTCATTCTCGGGGTTGTCGGCATCGGTGGTTATCTGCTTTTTCAAGACACCGACCCCCCGCAGATAACCCTTTCTCCGGAAACGGAACGCGTTTCTCCCGGCCAAAAATTCACCGTCGCGGCCATTGACGCCAAATCTTCCGTGAAGTTCATTTCCGTGGCCGTTCGCCGGGGCATGCAGGTGCAAACCCTGGCCAGGGAAAGTTTCAGCAACAAAGCCGGGCAGCAGCAACTTTCATTCGCCCTGGTGGATACCGGGCTGCGCGACGGCGCCTTCACCCTTGAAGTCAGCGCCGGAGACGATTCTTTTGCCGGATTCGGCAAAGGCAACACAGCCACCCGCGTCTTCAACATGCGCATGGACACCACGCCGCCGAAATTTATGCTGAAAACCCAGCCCCCGTATGTGCGCCGGGGCGGGACCGGCTGCGTCGCGTACACGATTTCCAAAGATGTGGAACGCTCTGGCGTCAAGGTCGGAGATCTGTTCTTTCCCGGCTACAAACAACCCAATGGGGAATATATCTGCTTTTTCGCATTCCCCTATTACATGACGGTGCAGCAGTACCAGCCTGAACTCAGCGCCATTGATCTAGCGGGCAATACCGCTTCCTCCC
>JAVBRE010000226.1:0-14635 GCA_031548325.1 Desulfovibrionaceae bacterium | reverse complement strand
GCTTTACACCGATTTTCATCAAAAAGGTTGGAAATACGGTTGGAAAATTTTGGAGTAAAAGAAAAAGGACTTGCGATTTTACTCGTAAGTCCTTGATTTTTCTTGGCGTCCCCAAGGGGTAGTCAGGTACAAGACTAGTATTGAAATATCAGTATGATACGACGATTTTGTTTTGTCAATATCCGGAAAATAGCAAACAAAAGTAGCGGCGTATAGAAAGACTGTTTGGACGGGGTTGGCCGTTGTGCGCGGAGTTCTCTTTTTCCGAGTTCGCGAGGGCTTCAGATTTACTCCAACGAGCTAGATTATATAATAAATCATCACAATTGAACAGTTAAAAGAAAACGCCTTTCAAAAATGCATGGCATGGCGGTCTTGATTTTGTCAGAAAATGATATATACTTCTGACAAAGAGGTTCGTCATGACTCCACTTGTTCAACAAATACTTGCCAAAGCAAACGAATTACCGGAAGGCGGGGTTTTTTCCCCCAAAGAGTTTTTGCACCTTGGAAGCAGGGAGGCCGTTGATCAAACCTTCACCCGGCTGGTGAAAGAAGGAAAATTGTTGCGCGTGGGCAGGG
Organism: Desulfovibrionaceae bacterium; assembly: GCA_031548325.1. Classification (GTDB taxonomy): domain Bacteria; phylum Desulfobacterota; class Desulfovibrionia; order Desulfovibrionales; family Desulfovibrionaceae; genus FLUQ01. The sequence goes on along the minus strand of JAVBRE010000226.1, from coordinate 14,053 downwards.
GGATGTATACGTTGCCCTTGCAAGGCCGTTTTGGCACTCGTCCTCCCGCGCCCGAAACATTGCTTGCCGCCTTGGCTGAGAAAACAGGCGAAGTAATGGTCTCCCACGGCGCGGCAGCGGCAAACCGCCTTGGCCTGACAACGCAAGTGCCTGCTAAAGAGATTTTTTTGACCTCAGGTCGAAGCCGCACATTACGACTTGGCTCCCGCGTCATTGAAATCAAACATGCTCCCCCGTGGCAGCTCCTGCTTGGCGAGAGCTCCGGCGGAGCCTTGCTCAGAGCCTTGGCCTGGCTTGGGCCGGAACAGACAGAGGAAGTTATGCCAGAGGCATATGAAATGGTATCCGCCAAAGAATGGGAAAGTCTGGCCGCTGTGCGCTCCGAACTGCCCGGTTGGCTGGCAAAGGCCGTAAGCCAGGTGACACATGAAGGAAATAGTTATGAGTCGCAGTGTCCGTAAAAAACCGATCATGGGCTGGACAACATGCCGTAGCGAGAAAGATGACAAAAGAATCTGGCATCGTCGCTGGCGTGCCCATCAGCGTACGGAGCTGGCCTCCACGCCGTTGGATGACGCGGACGGCAATCTGCCCGTGTCGGTAAAGCAGTTGAGTGATGTCTGGGATATGGGCAAGGATGGGCGTCAATACTGGCCGCTCGCCAAGCAGAAGAAAACAGCCAAGCGCTGTGCCCGCAGAATCGGGCGTGGCCGCAAGGAACGCAAGTCGCTTGAGGCGCGCTTGCTGCATAAGTTCATGGGGAAGTAACGGAATAGCGTGGATGCGCTGTCCGTTTTCAATAAAATAGGTACTACAGATTCTCAACCACGCGGTCATATAGCGCGCACATCGTTCGCCGGGCTTCTCGCCGCTGGCTCCATGTATCCTCGTACAACCCCAGGTAAGCCCGCCGGGCATCGGCCAATACCGCCGCATGCTCTTCAGGCAGGCGAGACTCCGCCCATACGGCAGCGACATCCTTGGGGACAAATTCACCGGCAACCAATGTCCGCCACATGCGCGCCAGGGTCAGAAGAACATTACGTTCATCTCCTGCGAAAGATTCCGCAAGAGGAGGCAGGCTGCCTTCTATGGCCCGGCGTATGTCCGCTTGCGGAATCGTCGGCAACAATTTGTCTGGTTCCGGGCCGAACAGTGCCTTTGCTTCTCGCTTTGCCTGAGCCAGCACCAGAGTGAGTTCCGGATCGCGGACAGGGCTGGGGATCTCTCCTGTTCCGTATGCGCTACGTAGCCACTCGCCATAGATGCAGTCGCACCGCGCGGGATAGCCCGGCGGAGAAAGGTCGGATTTCACGAAGATAATCAGTTCGAGAGGCCGCCGCCAACCAGGGGCAAAAGGGTATCGCCCGGATATTTCCATGGCGTCGGCAGCAAGGCGCATCCTGCTCTCAGGCTCCATCGGGCTGCCGGTGACCGCGAGCACATCCACATCACTATAAGGCCGCAGACCGCCAGATACTGATGAGCCGTGCAGGTAGACGGCCAGCAAAGATTCCCGCAATCGTTCCTGGAGGATTGATAATGCTTGGTCTGCCTCGCGAGGGATGTTCATTCCGTTACCCCGCAAATATCATCCTAACCGGCACGGCAAAAATCCTGTCGCCCATGGGCATGACCTCCTGGCCGGTGTACACGACCACGCCCCGGACAAAGTGATCGCCCAACGCATCGCGCAGTGAAGCCAGCCCCTTGATGTCGTGCGAGGCCACGCTGGCGGCGAGCTTCACCTCCACGGCGGCCACACGCCCAGCCCTGTCTTCAAGAACCACGTCCACCTCTTCGCCGCTTTGCGAGCGATAGTGGTAGAGCGACACCGGATGCTCCGTCCAACTGCTCTGTTTCAGTAGTTCCTCGGCGACGAAGGATTCCAGCAGCCGCCCGGCCAGAATCGAGTCGTCGGCCAGACGCTCCGCGTCCGCGCCGCACAGATGGCAGGCTAGGCCGGAGTCGCAGACGTGGATTTTGGGCGACTTCACCAGCCGTTTGCCCAAGTTGCTCGACCAGGCGGGCAGGAACCAGATGAGGAACAGCGCCTCCAGCAGTGGGAGATACCTGCCGAGGGTGCTGGCGGGCATGCCCACGCTCCGCGAGAGTTCGGCCTGATTATGCAGTGTTCCGGAGCGAACGCCGAGCAGACGCAGCAGGCGGATCAGGCCGCTGATGTCCTGTACATTGGAGATATCGCGAATGTCCCGCTCCACCAGGGTGGTGATGTACGAATCGAACCAGGCGGCGCGGCGTTTCGGGCTGTTCCTGGAAAGCACTTCCGGGTAGCCGCCCACGGCAATGGCTTTCAGAAGCGCCTCTTTCGTCAGTGCAGCCGTGCCCGTGTTCTTTAGCGGAAAATCCTTTTGGAACAACGCCTGGATAAAGTCTTCCTGAACGCCAGCGATTTCGCCTTGTGAGAGTGGATACAGGGTCAGCACTTCCATGCGCCCGGCCAGAGAGTCGGCAATGCCCGGCAAGGTCAGAATGTTGGCCGAACCGGTCAGCAAATAGCGCCCGGCGTGGCGCTCACGATCCGCATCTTCCTTGATGGCAAGCATCAGGGCGGATGCGCGTTGCGCCTCGTCAATAATCAGAGGCTTCTTCAGCCCCTGCAAAAAGCCCGTCGGGTCATCCAGCGCCCCAGCCAGGGCCGTGGCCGAATCGAGGCTGATATACTGACGGTTGTTTTCGTCGCCAGCAGATTCTACCGCCAGCTGTTTCACCAGCGTCGTCTTACCGGTCTGCCGGGCTCCCCGCAAAAAAACAACGGGCGTGTCGGACAGGGCTTCCATTAATTGCGTATATATTGTGCGCCTATTCATGGTGTAAAATCTACCACTTCATGGTGGATATTACAAGATCGCTTATATGAAATATTCCCTCCTGCTCTAGCAATACCGGTTTCCGGTAAAGAACTTGCCCACAAATTCGAAAAAATGAACGGCCGGTATATCTTGTTGCTCCTCGTCTATTTTTTGGAAGGGTTTCTTGAGGTCTCTTCCTCCGGCTCCATGAGATGCCGTGCGAGTAAGCTCGCATGCGGCGTGAGCGCGGAAAAATCACGTGCGCAAAGATGAAGTTGCCTAAGCGCCCAACGGTCTTGCAGCGGCACCATCGTCAAGGAGAAGTCCCCAAAATTCTTGACAGAAGCCCCCGACAGGATGGCGATCCCAACTCCGGACTCCACCAGCATTGCAATGTGCTCGATTCGTCTAAGTTGAATGCGATAGTGAATTTGCCGACCCAGCCGGGTTGCACGTTCTCCCAAGTACGCTTCCAGTGCGGCATCAGACAGGCCGACGAACGGCTCATCCACCACTTCCGCAAACGCGATTGATTGTAGGCCGCTGACACGATGCGTTTTGCTCACCGCAACAACAAGTTGGTCTTGTGTAATCACTCGCGTCTGCAACGCTGCCAGATCCGCCATGTAGGTTACAACTCCCAGATCGGCACGACCTTCCAAGATAGCCCGGGCAATCTCTGTGCTCGGTCGTTCATAGAGATCAATGGAAAGGTCGGGATGGGCGACCAAAAAACGGCTGAGTCGAGGCGGTAGGAAAGCGGCCAATCCAGCGGTGTTGGACAAGAGTCTGATGCGCCCTTTCAGGCCAGCGCCGTAACTGCGCAGTTCTCCGCGCATCTGCTCCACTTGATCCAGGATCAAACGGGCGTGGCGGACTAGGGCATCACCGGCCGCAGTCGTAGTGACCCCACGCCTATTTCGTTCCAAGAGCAGCGCACCTAGCGAAGACTCCATTCTGGAAATGCGTTCGCTCACGGCAGCAAGAGACAGATGCACTGTTTCGGCGCCCTTGGTGAGGCTTCCTTGTTCCACCACGGCCAGGAACAACCGCATGTCCGTCAAATCGAAGTGCATTTTTATCCTTCGGTTTTACCGAACTAAAACATCGGAAATGACCGATTGTGTCGCTTGGTCGGCGAGAGTACATTGATTACGAACCGTCATGTTTATCGATTTTTGGCGAAAAAACAAGGAGTTTTCAAACTTTGTGTTTTGAAAAGTCGAAATTTTTGCGTTCGTGACAGGACACGTGCTCGGCCTGACATCGGTTTATTCGAAGTCTAAACATACAACATAATACAATTGGAGCGTCAAAATGATTGATTACCTTTCGTCGCATGTCCTAATTGTCGTATTGACGTTTTTCCTTGCCGGCATCGTTAAAGGTGCGGCCGGAATGGGCTTGCCGACCGTTGCAATGGGAGTTCTTGGTGCCATAATGTCGCCGGTCAGCGCGGCTTCGCTCCTGGTAATTCCATCGTTCGTCACCAATTTTTGGCAACTATTCACAGGGCCCAATTTCCTGGACTTAATGAAGAGGCTTTGGCTGATGATGCTCGGCATCGTGATTGGCACGCTCGCGGGCACGTGGCTTTTGACTAGCGCCAATACGAACTATGCAAGTATTGGATTGGGCTCTGCATTGGTTATTTATGCGATACACGGCCTGTGGGCGAAGCCGCTATCGGTCCCTGCCCGCCTTGAGCGCTCTCTGTCGCCTGTAATCGGGTTGGCAACCGGGGTAATCAACGGTGGGACTGGGGTTTTTACACTTCCCGCAGTTCCTTATCTCCAGGCTCTCGGCTTTTCCAAAGATGATCTTATTCAGGCTTTGGGACTATCGTTCACCGTCTCTACAATTGCGCTCGCGGCAGGTTTGGCTAATGGTGGAGTTTTTTATTTTGAAAATATCATGTTGTCTGCGCTTGCGATCATTCCTGCGTTGCTGGGAATGTGGGTCGGAACAGCAGTTCGCAAACGGATAAGCCAAGCAACCTTTCGGCGTTGGTTCCTTATTTTCATCGCGATTCTTGGTTTGGAACTCGCCCTCCATCCTTTTTTTTTCTGAGGCAGAAGAAAGCCGCCCACAAACGGCAACGACTACCGAGTAGCATAGTTTATTGTACCCATGACCGAGAATAGCGAGCATAGCGCATAACACTGAATGACTGAACCTGACTCAGCGGCAGATTCAGATTGAAACTGTCGCTGGCCTTGGGCAGCGGATGCTGCCCAAAGCCTTTGAAAGCCGGGTTATTTATAACCGACAGTATTGAGTCACCGTTTTTTACATGGGGGTATTGGTTCATAATGTTTGCGGCTTGTGCGTGTTGTGACTCCAAAACAAACAAAAACATGACTACCGCCAGAACGATAAGCCTGTAATGCCGTTTTGTCATCACACCTCCTCGCATCGCCTTTGAAACTGTTCGCGGTATCAAAATCTTACAGCATCGGCTATCGGATAAAATTTGTCAGTATCTGTTCCTCCCGCTCAGGAAATGGTACTCCAGCCGCGATCGCGGCCTGCTTACAGCGCAGGAACCAGGCCATGTTGCGACCAAGGTTACGCATGACCTGCATGCCTTCCAGATCCTGACGGACATCTTCCGGAGTGAATCCGTGCACCATGTTCCAATACGATGAAGAAATGATCGGCATCTGACAGATGGTGAAATATTTGTTCATCTGGTCAAAGGCGGCGGTTGTGCCCGCCCGCCTGGCCGAGACCACCGCCGCAGCGGGCTTGAGGTAAAAGACGTTCCAGTCCGGCGAATAGAAAGCCCTGTCCATAAAGGCCGTCATGGCTCCCGCCGCTGAAGCGAAATAAACCGGGGAGCCGAAGATAAATCCGTCTGCGGTTTTCGCCAGCTCTCCGAATTCGTTCACGATATCATCAATGACGCATTTGCCCAGTTCTTTGCATTTCAAACAGGCGATACAGCCGGAAATGGGCTTTTTCCCAATCTGGAATATCTGGGTTTCAATCCCCTCTTTTTTCAACGTATCGGTCACTTCACTGAGGGCCGTATATGTACAGCTCTTGGGGCGGGGGCTGCCGTTTACCAACAAGACTTTCATACTGCTCCTCCGGTTCAACCTTTTGCCACATACCCCGGCCAGGGCTTTGCCGACCGGGATATAGGCACTCATTAATCGAGTTTTTTATCTTTGAGCCATGCGGACAGGTGATCCGCGATTTCCACATTGTTCAAGTCGGAGAACGGAAAGTGGGTGTTGCCCTTGATTCCGGCTTCCGGCAGATGCACAACGGTCACATCGCCGCCGTACTTGTTCACAGTCGCAGCCCATTGTCTGGCCATTTGCAGGCAGGCCCGCCAGTAGTCCTGAGCCGGAATGTCGCTCGGCTCGGCAGGGATATGGTCGCCATAGTAGATGATAATCGGGATCTGGGTCAGTTTTTTGAATTCCGCCACCGGAACGGCGCTGGCGCTCAGGGTGGCGAACTTGTTTTCAATGGGCGCGGGCACTTCGCCTTCCGGGAAAGTGAAACCGCTGCCCGGCTCATAGGCGACCACAGCGCGAATCTTCGGGCTTTTCATGGCCGTGTGCCAGCCGGGGCCACCGCCCTGCGAATGTGTGACCAGAATGCCTTCGCCGATCCTGTCATACAACGCCGCAAGGGAGTCAGAGATAACGCTCGCGTCAAAGGGGCCGGTATTGGGGGTCATCTGACGAAAATACTGGTTAAGGGTTTCCTTGTCTTTGGGGAACTGGACGCCGGGGAAGAAATCCGGCCACACGCCCACGCGGAACTGCGTAAACCACATCTGCTCGTCCGGAGTCGGGGTGACGGTCTGCTCCACGGTACTGCGTCCGGCGTCACCACGCCGGGGCTGATCTACCAGATAGGCGCTGAAACCACGGCGAAGAAAAATGGTTTGGAACCCCTCGCGGCCATCCGGCGTGCTTTCCCAGGTTTTGGAGAACTGTCCGGCACCGTGCAGGAACACCAATGGGTATTTACGCGCGTTCACCGGCTTCTGAAAAAAGACATAAGCATGGTCGCCGTGATAGGTCTGCCCGGCTGGATCAGCGGGTTTGCGCGGATTGAAGGTTCCGGGGTTTTCAATGACAGTCCCGCCGACGGCGAAGCTGCCTTGTTCCTGAATGGTCAGCGGCGCATTTTTTCCGGGCTCGGCACCCATTGCACCGGAAGGCAGCAAGAGGCATGCGAACACGGCGCAGGCCGCAAACTTTTTGAAAAATTGCATATGATCTCCTTGCGAGGTCTTATAAACCTGTTCGTTTTTCTATTTTTTCGGGGTATCTGGCTCCCATGAGTTCAATTTTTGAGGCGGCGTCGTCGATTTCAGCCAGCTCTCCGGCGGAAAAAGCAACCGAGGTCGCGCCCAGGTTGTCTTCAAGCCTCTCGACCTTAGTGGTGCCGGGTATGGGCACAATCCACGGTTTCTGCGCCAACAGCCAGGCCAGAGCGAACTGGGCCGGGGTAACGTTTTTCCGCTCCGCAAGCGATTTGACGAGGATCACCAGTTCCTGGTTGGCCTCCAGTGCTTCCGGTGTGAACCGGGGCAAAATGCTCCTGAAATCGGATCCGTCGAATTTTGATTTCCCGTCAAAACGTCCGGTCAAAAAGCCTTTGCCCAAGGGGCTGAACGGCACCAGGCCGATGCCGAGTTCTTCAAGAACCGGCAGCAATTCCTGCTCCGGCTTGCGCCAAAATAGAGAATATTCGTTCTGGACAGCCGCCACCGGCTGCACGGCGTGCGCCCGGCGGATGGTTCCGATTCCGGCCTCGGAAAGACCGAAATATTTCACTTTTCCCTCGGCGATCAGGTCTTTGACCGTTCCGGCCACGTCCTCAATGGGTGTATCCGGATCGACCCTGTGTTGGTAGTAAAGGTCTATGGATTCAACCCTCAAGCGTTTGAGCGACCCCTCGACGGATTTTCTGATTGTTTCCGGCCTGCTGCCCGTGACCTGCTTGCCGTCGATGATGGCTATGCCAAACTTGGTGGCGATAGAAACGCGCCCCTTGTAGGAAGCAAGGGCTTCTCCCACCAGTTCCTCGTTGGCAAAGGGGCCATAAACCTCGGCGGTATCAAAAAAAGTAACGCCCATGTCCACGGCCTTGGCGATCAGCTTGATCATCTCTTTCTTGTCCGGGAGCGGGGAATAACCGTAACTCATGCCCATGCAGCCAAGACCGATGGCCGACACCTCCAACCCTTTTTTCCCTAATATGCGTTTTTCCACGTTGGCGCTCCTTGCGGTATTGCTTCGTTCCCGGGTAACTCCCAAAGGACGCCGCCCGGGGAAATTGATCTACAGAGTCCTGCCGTAGAATTCCTTGAGCTTGGATACTGCCTGATCAACATACTCCGGGACAAAATAGGTCTGGATATGTGTTGCTCCGGGAATCTTGAAAAGTTCCTTGTCCTTGGTTCCGGAGGCCTTCTGGAAAGCTTCTTCCGTCATATAAAGGGAGTCGGCTTTTTCGCCTGCCACCAGAAGCAGTGGGACATTAATCAGTTCGATGTTGTCCATGGCGTCCCAGCGCATGAGATCCATGAGACTGCTGGTTGTGTAACGGAAGGTGGAACAAGAATGTCGGTGCGTCTTCCCGTAGTACATCATGCCTTCGCGGTAGAGATCGTTGGGAATTTTGCTGATGCTTTCGTCCGTCAGAGCATCAAAATCGACGTTGCCGGAATAAACGACTTCCCCGGCAAGTTCTTTGATATGAGCGTCTGAAGCTTCTTTCAGGCGTGCCTGAATTGAATCCAGTTGCGTGTTCATGTAGCCGTTTCTTCTCACCTGGCCGGAATTGAACATACTTAAGGTGGCAACCGCTTTGAATCGTTTGTCGGATTTCACGGCATTCAACGTATAGCCGCCGCCTCCACAAATGCCCAGCGCACCAAGCCTGTCAGCATTTACACCAGGGTACGTGCTGATAAAGTCGGCCATGCCTTGAATGTCTTGTGTGCGAAAATAAGGCTTATCGACGTTTCTGGGAGTGCCCTCGCTGGCCCCCTGATAGGCGGCGTCAGCAGCGATGGTTATATAGCCGAGTTCCGCCAGCCGCTGGGCGTACAGACCGGCTACCTGTTCTTTGACGCCGCCGTTGGGGTGGGCCACCACCACAGCGGGATATTTTTTACCGGCGTCATACCCGGCGGGCGTGTATACATTGGCTGCTATCTTGAGGCCGTTCAGCGTATAGCTCACGGGATGTATGTTGACCTGGCCCTTGGCGTTTTCCATAATAGCTCCCTCATAGACAAGTCCAAGTTGGTTGGTTGTTGCCGCGTGAACGACACCTGCGGAGGCAAGTGCCAATACCATGGCCATCAATGTAAATACTACTAATTTAGTACCCATATCTACTCCTGTGCGTTTATTATGATTTACCACGTCAGGATGTCTGATGCGCGTTATTTTTTCTGCGCATCAACAGTCTGTTGCAAAACCATCAGCGCGTTGTCGCCCCGTTCGCGGCCAAGATAGGAGCCCATCACCATGAAAAGGTCTTTCATCTGAGCTTCCGTAAAACCCTGCGCCATGGACAGGCCCGTATGGGAACGAAACTGCGAGTTGGTTCCAGGCAGGTTGAAAAGCACGCCCACGGTCGCAATTTCGCGGCTGCGGTAATCCAGAACGTCACGAATGAAGATGTCCGCAAACAGGTGTTCCTTGAGAAAGACTTCAATGGTCGGGGCAAAGGTTTCATAGCGGGGCCGCTGGGCCGGTAGTTTCAGCGAACCGGCAGGGCCGGGCTGGAACGAAGGATCGCGCAGTTTGGCAAGGGTGTCGTGCCCGTATTCGTATTTGCTCTTGTCCGTAGTGACTACGCTGGATTCGGGGCCGATAACGTCCTTGATGCCCTGCTTTTCGCGTTCATCCATAACCGCAATGAAGGCGTTGATGCCGTTCAGGGCACGAGGGAACCCGGCGTAGGCGTACGTGTGGATGGGGACTTCCTTGACTTCGTTCACCGTCAGCCCGGCTTCAAGAGCCTCCACCAGCACGCCTTTCAGGCGGTCAACATCGCCGTTGGCGGTGAATGCGGAAATAAGGGCTATTTTCTGATATCTGGCGGGCATTATGTTGAGATTCACAGCGGCATACTCCTTGCCATACGCAGAATCGGGTACTTTTGCGCCCCAGGCCACGGCTTTGCCCTGCGCCCGTTCGGAAAGGGCAAGGTGCGTCATGGCCGTTTCCGGGGCCGCGCCGTGCCAATGCACCACGTCAGCGGGCGTCCAGGCAATGTCTCCCTGCCGGATTTCATGCAGCGGGCCTCCCTGGCGCTGCACATAACCGCGCCCGGTGGTGACAATCAAAGTCTGCCCCATGGGATGGCTGTGCCAGTCGGTACGGGCGCAAGGCTCAAAGGTGACATAAGCGCCGTAGGCATCAGAATCCTTGGTGGCGCTGAAAAGGGAATCCACCCGCGCCGCGCCCGTGAAGTTTTTCGAGTTGGCCTTGCCGGAAGCGAGGCTGCCCGAGCGGTTGATGGCAAGATGCATGGATTGCTTATTGGAAGCGGTGGTCGCGTATTGAGTGTCAGTTACTTTCTCGCGCCAGTTCACGCTCTTGCCGTTTACGGCTGTTGCCACGACCATGGCGGACATGCCTGTGCCGGGAGCCGCGCCAAACCAATGCCGAACCTTGGGCGGAAAGGTCACCACATCACCGGCGTTGGCTATCTCAATGGGGCCGTTTTCTTCCTGAAAGTAGCCGCGACCGGAAGTGATGATGATGGACTGCCCACCGGGGTTGTCGTGCCAGGCCGTATGTGCGCCAGGTTCAAAGGTGAGCGTTTCCCCGCTCAGACGGGCGGGCGCTTCCGTTTGCCATTGCTCATCAACGCGCACGGAGCCGGTGTAGTTCTGGGAGGAACCCTGTACGGACGGCTGTTCGCCCCTGCGCCAGACGGTTACCTGCCCGTCAGATTCAGCGGAATGCGGCAACCCGGTCAGAACTGTTATGAGCAGCAACAAGGCCAGAGGCATAAGCCGGGCATAGCCGTAGAGCATTTTCATGCAGCCCAGCCCTCTGGCTGAAACTTCCAGGCCGTTTTTTCCGAGAATACGTTTCTGCATCTTCGTTATCTCCCTGCATGAATTACACGCGCAAGCCGATTTTATTGCCTGTCAGTATCACGGCTGAGACTCCTCGAATCTGTGATCATGTTCAATGTGCACTATTTTTATACCGTCTTGATGGTATCCGCTGTAGATACGATCCTGCCTAATTATTGCCTGATTCGCTCACCAGCCTGTTCATTCATGCGGGAATGCGCTATTGGATATGCAGGCATTAAAAGATAAGCGGTGCGGTTACCGGAGGATGTTATGGAGAAAGATATTCAGACACGAACTGAACTGACCAACGAGCGGCTGAAAACCAAGCTGCTGGAACTGCTGCCTGAACCGGGCCGAATTCAAACGGCTGTTGACGGCATGTTTCTTTCGCGCAGGGATACCGTCAGCCCGCAAGAAAGCTGCTTTTACAGGCCTACGGTTGGGGTGGTGGTTCAGGGTTTCAAACGCTCCGTGATCGGAAGCGAAGAATACGAATACGGTGAAGGCCACTGCATGGTGGCCGGTGTGGATATGCCGAGCGTGAACCGGATCATCGCGGCATCGAAGGATAAACCCTTTCTGGCGCTCTCCATCAAGCTGGACAGATACCTTATCACGCAGCTTGCGGCGGAGGTTCAGCCGACTCCGAAATCAGGCAATGATTCTTATAGGGGGGTGGCTATCGCGGCGGTCACGCCTGAAGTGCTCGACGCCTTTCTGCGCCTTGTCGAGCTTCTCGATAACCCGGAACGGATACCCGTGCTCGCCCCCATGATTACCCGCGAAATACACTATCACCTGCTCACCGGCCCCCAAGGCGGATGCCTGCGCCTTGTCAGCACGCTGGGCACGCAGAGCAACCAGATCGCCCAGGCCATCAACTGGCTGCGGGAAAACTATAGAGATCCCCTGCAAATTGAAGCTTTGGCTAAACGGGTCAATATGGCGGAATCCACATTCCACCGGCATTTCCGGCAGGTAACGACGTTGAGCCCGCTTCAGTTCCAGAAGCGGCTGCGTCTGTATGAAGCACAGCGCCTGATGCTGGCGGAGGATGAAGATGCCGCAACTGCGGCGCTCGCCGTGGGGTATGAAAGCGCGACGCAGTTCAACAGAGAATATAAACGCGAATTCGGCGAACCGCCTTACCGGGATGTGAGCAAGATGCGTTCGGCTGGATTGTCCATCTCGCCTGCGATGCTGTAATTTTTCCCTCCAAAATCGTATCGACATAGCAGCCATCCTCTTTTTGGAGGGTGGCTTTTTTTATGCCTCATCGGATCATCCAGACCTGTCCGCCGAAATCCAGCCATACTCGCTAAAACTGTTGGTATGGCTGCTGGTAGAATATCTCTTTATTTAATTTTTCTTACTATTTTCATTAAGATATAAATGTTTGACGAACAAGGCGTATGGCCTTTCCGGTGAACACCTTTTCCGCCGTTGGAAGAACGAAAACCGTGCAGGTGCCATCATTCAGGCGAAAACCGCGTTTTGTTGCTCATACCGGCAAGGTATAATGCGGAGGCGGGATATTTCCTATAGGCTGTGAGGGCAAAATTTGGCGGGCTTCAATCTGTAATCTGGTTGTTGGGGGTTGGCCCACCTGTCAACAACCGTCGCCTTGCCTGCCGTTCCTGCGCTTCTAATAAAAGCGTGTGGATTTTGCGCTCAAATTCTTTTTTGGGCGGCAAGTCTGTCCAGTATTCAGCCAGCACAATACCGTCTTTATGCATTTCCAAAAGCTCCACCTGTTCCCGGCTGCCAGCGGCGCAAAGAATGAGGCCAATGGGCGCGTTCTCGCCATCCTGCCGCTCATGGCGGTTCAGCCATTTCAAGTAAAGCTCCATTTGCCCTTTATCCCTGGCCTGAAATTTGCCCAGTTTCAACTCAACGGCCACAAGACGCTTCAGAATGCGGTGGTAAAAAAGCAAATCCAGATAAAAATCTTCCCCGTCAATGATCATGCGTTTTTGCCGTTCCACAAAGGTGAACCCTTTGCCGAATTCGAGAATGAAACGCTCCAGTTCGCGCAAAATGGCCGCTTCCAGGTCGTTCTCCAGATAATCGTCTTTCAGGCCAAGAAAATCGAAGAGGTATGGGTCTTTGAACGCTCCGGACGGAACGGGGGAATCCGGCATGACTTGGGCATCGGCAATGGCTGTGCGTTCAAAAGCCTTACGGGTGATAAGCTGGCGCAAAGCGCGGACGCCAAGCTGCCCAGCGGCGGCTTGCCGTGCATAGAAAAGTCTTGCTTCCTGTGATTTTAGCGGGAGCAGAACGAGAAAATGTGACCAGCTTAATTGTCGTGACAGTGCTGCGACAATTTTATCATCTTGAAATTATTCAGCAAATTGGAGCATGCGGCGAAAGTTTTTCTCCTCAAAATTTCGGCCATATTTCTTAGCCAATTGTCGTGACAGCGTAACGACAATCTGCCCGCCGTATTCAGCCCGCTTGTTTTGCAAAATTTCCTCGTTGACGCGCCGCCCGATTTTCCAGAAGAGTAGCGTCAGGGCGTAATTGGCCTGTGCAACAACTGCGCTTCTGGTTTGCTCAATGAGGGCGGATAGTTCCGAGAACAAGTTTTCTTTTTGGATGTCGTTGCTCATGCTGTGATTTTTATCCCTGTTTTTTGGCAAGATTACAGGATAACATGTTGAAAGGCAAAAATGTATCCATTCCCCCGGCTGCGTGTCGTTGAAAGAGTTGCTACGCACAAAAGCGGCTCCCGGAAAATCCGAGAGCCACTTTTTTACCGTCGAGGAGGAACGGCGTTCCCGTTACAATTCATCCAGCGGTGTGTCCGGCGTGATGACAAATTCCCCCGGCCTGACCGGGGCAGTCCTATCCGGTTTCGGCGCGGGCGTGGTCTTCGTCAGGGGAGGGGGTGTGTCTGTTTTTCTGTCTTTCCCGCGTCTGAACTCGTTCAAGTAATTGGCGAGAGTGGGCGGCTTGCCGAGGTTCTCTATAAACGCATCAATGTCTTCGGCTTTCCAGACCGTGGTGCGAGGGCCGATCTTGATGTGACCCCACCCCCCAAAAGTATGCCATTGCGAAGTTAGTGATCCTGGCATAGGAGCCAGGAAATGAAACGCGCACGATTTTCAGAAGAACAAATTATTGGGATCTTGCGGCAGGCCGAGGCCGGGGTCCGTGTTGTGGA
>JAVBRE010000060.1:0-2818 GCA_031548325.1 Desulfovibrionaceae bacterium | reverse complement strand
GCGCATGAATTTGATCCGCTGACAAGAATTTTTGCCGGCGGGATTTCACGCTTTTGTCAAAGCCCCGGGCGTCAGGCCGTGGCTTTGTCTTTTACAAACGGTCAAAATAGCCGCTGAGGCTGTCCACGCTTTCGATGGGGATATCCGAAAGGCCATGCGGCGCAAGGGTACGACGCAGTTCATCAAGGAGAGCCCGGCCGGGGGCGGGACAGGATTCGGAACGGGCCAGGTGCAGCACGGGGTTTTTAGCGTCCGGCCAGCGCAGGCGAAACTCCGGCGGGCCGCCGGGAAAAGCGTTGCGCAGTACGCCCGACACGGCCCGTTCGGCGGCGTCCGCAGCCGCCAGTTTTTTCGCCGGGATCGCCAGGCCGTAGTTGAAGCGGGTCAAAAGACAGGGCTGGGCCGCCTGTTCGGGATCGTCCATGCCCGTGGCGACCGCCAGTTGCCGGATGGCTGTTTTCGTCAGGCCGGCGTCGGCCAGGGGGGAAATGATTTTCAACTCGGCCAGGGCTTTGAGGCCGGGTCTGTAGCCCCCGAAGTCGGACGCGTTGGTGCCGTCGGCCAGGGGCAGATCTCCGGCGGCTTCCCGCAGGGCCGTGAACAGAGCTTTTTTGCAGTGGTAGCAACGGTCCTTGGGGTTATTGCGCAGGGCGGGCATGGACAAGGGGTCCAGAGGCAGCACGGCGAGCGGCACGCCCAGCCTTTCGGCCCAGGCCAGAGCGGCCGCATGCTCCGCGAAAGGCGTATGCGGCCCGTTCACGTGCAGAGCTTGTACCGCAACGCCCGCGCGAAAAGCCATGTGAATGAGAAAGCGGCTGTCCAGACCGCCGGAAAAGGCCACGGCAAAACGGCCCAGCTCGCGCAGTCTGCGCGTGAGAAGTTCTTCCCGCCCCGCGCTCACGCCGCGTACGATCCGCTTTGCGCCATTTCCCGCAGGCGGGCGACGCGTTCGGGAATGGGCGGGTGGGTGCTGAACAGGGACCGCATGCCGCCGCCGGAAAAGGGGCTGACGATGAACATGTGGGCCGTGGCCGGAGACGCGTGGATGGGTATTTGCCTGGAGTAGGCGTCCAGTTTGCCCAGAGCGGAAGCCAGCGCCAGCGGCGTGCCCGAAAGACGCGCGCCGGTGGCGTCGGCCAGATATTCGCGCGAGCGGGAGATGGCGAACTGGATGAGGGACGCGGCAATGGGCGCGAGAATGGCCAGAACGATTCCGGCCAGGGCGTTGCCGCCGCCTTCATTGTCGCGGCGGCCGAAAATGGCGGCGAATTGCAACATGTTGCCCAGGTACATGATCACCGTGGCCATGACCCCGGCCACGGTCTGAATCAGGATGTCGCGGTTGGCCACATGCCCCATTTCATGGGCCAGAACCCCGCGCAGCTCTTCGGGCGACAAGAGGCGCATGATGCCTTCCGTCACAGCCACCACGGCGTGGGCGGGGTTGCGGCCCGTGGCAAAGGCGTTGGGCGAATCGTCGGGTATGACGCATATCCGGGGTTTGGGCACGTCGGCGGCTTGGGCCAGTTCCTCAACCATGCGGTGCAGCATGGGGGCCTCTTCCGGGGCGACTTCCCTGGCGCGATAGGCGGCCAGCACGATCTTGTCCGAAAACCAGTAGCTGCCGACGTTCATGACAAGGGCCAGCACAAGTGCGATCATCAGGCCGCTGCTGCCGCCGAAGGCCTGGCCCATGAGCAGAATGAGACCCGAAAGCAGGGTCAGCAAAAGCGCGGTTTTGAATTGACTGGTCATGGAGTATCCTTTTTCAAGATGATAAATAATCCTTACAGCATGTTACGTCTAAAATAGTCGCCTAACGGCGAGCCGGGCTGATTCGGGCCATCCTGGCCTTCACCCCTTCGGGGCGGCTTTGCCGTCCAATTTCGCTGTTCTGCGAAATTGCCGCCTACGCCTGTTTCGCGGCAAGGATTGTGGACAAATCCTTGCGGGCGTTTCAAGTATTAAGTGCGGTAGAAAATTTAATAACAATATGGAAATAAAAGAGATATTTTTCTTTTGCGACGACATTTGCCTCAAAAGTATACGGTTGTTGACTCACTGTACAATATGCCCGCTTTCGTGAAAATCAAGGTCTGGGGCCCGCGGAAATGATGCGGCCGGCTTCAAGGCGCAGTTCGTGAGTGATGCCGCCGGGCAGGTCGCCGTCATGGTGACTGACGTACAGGCACTGTATCCCGGCGTTCATTACCGCGTCCAGGGAAGTGAGAAAAAGAGCGCGGGCGGCGGCGTCCAGGCCGGAGCAGGGTTCGTCGAGCAGCAGCATTTTGGGGGACCCGACAAGGGCGCGGGCCAGAAAAAAGCGCCGCGCCGTGCCGCTGGAAAGACGGCTGACCGGGGTGCGGGCCATGGCGGAAAGCCCTAGAAAATCAAGCCATTCTTTGGCCCTGGTGAATTCTTTTTTGGTAATGGGCCGCCAGATGCCGATGCTGCCGTCAAAGCCGGTGGTCACAAGCTCAAGGCCGGTGAGATCGTACGTATAGGTCGCGTGCAGAAGATCGGAGAGGTAGCCGGTTTCCCTGCGGCGTTCTTCCAGAGGCGGGTGCTCGCGGCCGAACCAGCGCAGGACGCCGCCCAGGGCCGCCTGTTCCAGTCCGGCGATCAGGCGCAGCAGGGTGCTTTTGCCCGAGCCGTTGGGGCCGGCGATGCGCCAGTTTTCGCCGGGGCGCACCTGCCAGCGCAGCTTGTCCAGAACTTTGACCCGGTCCACGTAGACATCGACGTCGACCAGTTCCAGGGTGCAGAGATCTGTACTTTGGGGCTCCGCCCCAAACCCCGCAAGGGGCCTGAGGCCCCT
>JAVBRE010000179.1:0-34382 GCA_031548325.1 Desulfovibrionaceae bacterium | reverse complement strand
TGGGTTTCGCCAATTCCGGCTATTTTGCCACCCGCTTCAGGCAGGCCACCGGGCAGAGTCCGTTGCAGTATAGAAAAAACAGAGGAAAATAAAAATGCGGGGCTCTGCCCCGCGCCCCGCAAGGGGCTTTAAGCCCCTTGACCCTGTAATAGCGAAAAAATCCACGCATGGCGCGGATTTTTTCGCTATCGGGGTGCAGGGGACAAATCCCCTGCCGGGAGAGGTCCGGAGAAGACAGCGCCCTCTCCGGCACTTTTACGCGAAGCGCTGCGACAATTCCGCGCCCGCGACCTTTTTGCCGGTGGCAAGGTCAAAGGCCCGGCAGCCGTTGGCCGACACTTCGTCGATAAGCATCAGTCCGCCCGTGGTCGCGTCCCGGCCCCATTCGATCTTGATGTCCCAAAGATCCAGCCCTTTGGCCTTGAACAAAGCGTGGATGGCCTGCATGGCCTTGCGGTTCAGAGCCGACAGTTCGTCCATTTCCGTTCGGGAGAGAATGCCGAGCGCCACCACGGCGCTGGCGTCGATCATGGGGTCCTGCCCGGCGTCGTCCTTAATGGTGATTTCCGTGACCAGAGAGGGAAAACGCATGCCGTCATGCACGCCGGGCACGCTTTTGAAGCGGCGCACAAAACTGCCCGTGCCCACCCAGCGAGCCACCCATTCCAGGCCCGAACCCAGAGTTTGGGCTTTACGCACGATCATGGAGCAGGTCGCGACGTCATACGAGACCATGTGGGTGGGAAAACCCTGTCCGGCCAGTTCGGCAAAAGCGGCGGCCGTCATGGTCAGGCAGGCCAGCCCCGTGCCGGGCAGCAATTTTTCGCTGACCTGGTTGCCGCCGGGGTCCACTTCACCCTGCAGGTTTTCCGTCACCCGGTCGGTAAACACCAGGCGCGCCGTTTCCGGTCCGTCTTCATATACGTCTTTGGTTTTTCCTCTATACAGCAATTTCCCGCTCATGCTTTCGTCCTTTGACAATACGTTTGAAAAAGATGAAGTTTTGTATGCCAAAGCGGGGTTGCCTTCAAGTCCCCATTGCGGGCATAATCGGCCCATGGAAACACTGATCGTTCTCGGCACCGGCAACGCTTCTGCCGTGCACTGCTACAACACCTGTTTCGCCCTTACAAACGGCGCGGATTATTTTCTTGTGGACGGAGGAGGCGGCAACGGCATTCTCGGCCGCATTGACCAGGCGGGCATCCCCTGGGCCGGCATCCGCCACGCCTTTGCCACCCACAGCCACACGGACCATATCTTCGGCATGGTCTGGGTCATCCGCGCAATCGCCACGCTCATGGGCCGAGGCGACTACAAGGGGACTTTCACCATTCACTGCCACGAGGAACTGGCCGGAACCCTGCGGACCATCGCGCGTCTGACCCTGACGCCGGGCATGACCCGCTTTCTGGACAAAGAAATCGAAATCCGCGCTGTGCAAGACGGCGAAACGGCGCGCATTCTGGACTATGACGCCACTTTTTTCGACATCAGATCCACGAAGCAGAAACAGTTCGGCTTCACGTTGCGTCTGCATAACGGCAAAAAGCTCTGCTTTCTGGGCGACGAGCCGTATAACGAGCGTTGCGAAAGTTACGTCAAGGACAGCGCCTGGCTTTTGTCCGAGGCTTTTTGCCTGCACAGCCAGCGGGATGTTTTCAAGCCTTACGAAAAGCACCACGGCACGGCCAGAGAAGCCTGCGCCCTGGCCGCCCGCTTCGGCGTGGAAAATCTGGTGCTCTGGCATACCGAAGACCACAATCTTGCCTTGCGCAAAGAATTGTACACGGCCGAAGGCAGAGAAGTTTACGCGGGCAGGCTTCTGGTTCCCAACGATCTGGACCGCATCGTGCTGTGAGGCAGGGTATGCACTATTTCGCGCTTTGCTGCATCGTCAGAGACGAAAGTCCTTTTTTACGGGAGTGGCTGACTTTTCACGCCCTTGCGGGCGTGGAACATTTTTATGTTTATGACAACATGAGCGAAATTCCCGTGCGCGACACTCTGGCCGGCTTTGCGGACGCCAAACGGGTCACGGTGCGACGCCTTTCTGGCAAGGCCATGCAAAATGCGGCCTATCAGAACTGCCTGGACGACTTTGGCCCCGCCTGCAACTGGATGGGCTTCATTGATCTGGACGAATTTCTCTGCCCCGTGTGCGACGCGGACCTGCGGGTTCTGCTGACCGAATTTGAGGAATACGCGGGCCTGGCCGTACCCTGGACCCTGTTTTCTTCCGGCGGGCACCTGGGCCGCCCCGCCGGGCCGGTCATCAAAAACTACACCCAACGGCTGCCGCTGGAACAACACGCCCACGCCATCCACATCAAGAGCGTCATCCGCCCCGCCCGCACGCGGGCAGTGCTCACCCCGCATACCTTTCAGCTTGCGCCCGGCGAGGTCTGCGTCAACGAAGACCATTTTCCCGTGCCGCCGGCCGCGCCCTTCACCTTTTCCCGTCAGAAAAAAGTCCGGCTCAATCATTATTTTTACCGTTCACAGCAGGACTATGAAGAAAAGATGGCACGAGGCCGGGCGGATATCGGCGACGCGGGCCGCCGCACCCTGGACCCCTTCTACGCCCAGGCCGGGGCTCACGTAGAAGAAGATACGGCCGTTCTGCGTTTTTTGCCCGCGCTGGAAAAATCCCTGCGAACCGGCAGCTTGCCCGCCGCGCCCGTCTATGTGGCGGACGAGGCCGAATATTACCAGTTCATGGACACGGCGCTCGCCTTCGCCAACGCGGGACAGTTGGAAAAAGCGGCCCTCTGCCTGACTCACGCCGTGAATCGCCACGGCAACATAGCGGAACTGTGGGTTCTGCGCGCCCTCATCGCCCGGCTGGCCGGGCGGCATGACCGGGCGGAACGCTTTATCCGCAAGGCGCTCAGTCTTGAAGAAGTGCCCAACATCTACCTGGAACTGGCGGCCCTGCTCAAAGCGCGCGACCGCAATGAAGAAGCCGCCTGCGTGCAGCTCTTTTTGCGCCAGCTTCTGAAAATGCGCGGCCTGAGCGGCAAGTAGGACGGGGCGGCAGCCAAAATCTTGGCTTCTCTGTGCCGGAATAAAAATCAATATATTGATTTTATTTGCCTATTAAAAACGGAACATATCTTGCTTTCAGCTTGCGCATGGAAGCCATCTTCACCCTCAACGCTCCGGCCATCACCAGTTTCTTGCTGACGCTGTTCCGCATCAGTCTGGTGGTGTTTTTGCTGCCCTTTTACGGCGGCGACAACGCGCCGACGCCGGTGAAAGGCGCCCTCTGCCTGGTTCTCGCCATGGCGGTCTGGCCTCAGCTTGCCTTTAACGGCGCCCTTTTTCCCTCCCATCCCTTTTCTCTGCTGCTGATGTTTCTGGGCGAACTGGTGCTGGGCATGCTGCTGGGCATGTCCGTGCACTTCATTTTCGCGGGCATCCAGACCGGCGGCCAGATGCTGGGCTTTCAGATGGGCTTTACCATGGTCAACGCCATCGATCCCTCGACCGGCGCCCAGATCGGCATCACCTCGCACCTTTTGTACATGGTGGCCCTGCTCTGCTTTTTGACTCTCGACGGACATTTGTACCTGCTGCAAGCGCTCACGGCCACCTTCGATCTGGTGCCGCCCGGCGGCATCTTCTTCCGGCCGCCGCTGTTCAGCGACGTCATAGAACTGTCCGCCCGCATGTTCGTGCTGGCGGTAAAAGTGGCCGCGCCCATTCTGGCCTCTCTCTTCATGATCGAGCTGGCGCTCGCGCTCATGGCCAGAGCGGCCCCGCAAATGAACCTGCTGATGATCGGCATGCCCATCAAAATAGCCGTGGGGTTCTTTTTCATGAGCATCGTCTTCGTTCTGCTTTCGCAGACCATGGAAGACACCATCATGGACCTGCGCCCCATGTTCCGGCACCTTTTGACCCTGGCTTCGCCGGAACAATAAGGAGCCCGCCGTGGCGCAGAAAGATCCCAGCAGAACAGAAGACGCAACAGCAAAACAAATAAAGAAGGCGCGGGACAAGGGCAACGTCCACAAGTCCCAGGAAGTGACCAAGACCCTGACCATTCTGATGGGGGTCATCGGTTTGTTGTTCTGGATGGAATTCATCGGCAAGGACCTTTCGGGCATCATGCGCCACTTTCTCAGCACGGCCATTCTGACCTTCAAACCGAACAGCGCCGACGTCTACAACATGGGCATCATGCTCGCGCTGGAACTGGCGAAAATGATTCTGCCCATCCTGCTGTTCATCGGCCTTGCCGCCTATATTGTGCTGCGGGTGCAGGTGGGCAAGCTCTGGACCACCGAAGTCTTCAGCCCCAAACTCTCCAAATTCAACCCCATGAGCGGCATCAAGCGGATGTTCTTTTCTCTGGACACCTGGGTGCGTCTGGCCAAAAGTCTGCTGCAGGCCGTATGCATCGGCGTGGCCCCCTGGCTGGTCATCAAGGCGGAAATCCCGACATTCAGCACCCTGTACTACTCCGACGCCACCACCCTGGCCGGATACATCCTGAAAATAGGATACAAGATGACCATCTACGCCTTGGTGCCCATGGTGCTGCTGGCGGTGGTCGACTATTTCTATTCCCGCTGGCAGTACAACGAAAACCTGAAGATGACCAAGGCCGAGGTCAAGGACGAACGCAAGCAGATGGAAGGCGACCCGCTCATCAAGAACAAGATGCGCCAGAAAATGATGCAGATGTCGGCCCGCCGCATGATGCAGGAAGTGCCCAAAGCCGACGTGGTCATCACCAACCCCACCCATATCGCGGTGGCGCTTCGCTACAACACGCTGGAAGCTCCGGCTCCGGTGGTCGTGGCCATGGGCGCGGACAGAATAGCGGAAAAAATCAAGGAAGTAGCCCGCGAAAACAATATTCCTATCCGTGAAAACGTACCTCTGGCACGCGCTTTGTATAAGCAGGTGGACGTGGGCGACATGATCCCTGAAGACCTGTATCAGGCTGTGGCCGCGGTGCTTGCCCATATATGGAAAACCAAGCCCCGCAAGCCTCAGGGACAGATCATCGCGCCGCCAAAAAAATGACTTCAAGTTTTTGACACGGACCGAGAACGAGAGACAAGAAAAGGAAGAACAGCATGAGCGCGACACTGCCCGCCATTGACTACAAGCGTTTTGCCAAGCAGGGCGACATTCTCCTCGCCGGGGGCGTTGTGGTCATCCTCTTTGTGATGATGGTGCCCATGCCCACTTTTCTGCTGGACCTGATGCTCAGCTTTTCCATCTCGCTTTCGCTGATTATTCTGATCACTTCCATGTTCATGCTCTCGCCGCTGGAATTTTCCATCTTTCCGTCCCTGCTGCTGGTCTCCACCCTGCTCAGACTCGCGCTGAACGTGGCTTCCACCCGCCTTATCCTGCTGCACGGCGACAAAGGCACCGATGCGGCCGGCAAGGTCATTCAAAGCTTCGGCGAATTCGTGGTCGGCGGCAGCTACATCATCGGCGCCGTGGTTTTCATGATCCTGTTCATTCTGAACAAGGTCGTGATCACCGCGGGCACCACCCGCATAGCCGAGGTGGCCGCCCGTTTTACCCTGGACGCCATGCCCGGCAAACAGATGGCCATTGAAGCGGACCTCAACGCCGGGCTCATCGACGAAGCCGAAGCCACCAAGCGTCGCACCGTCATCCGCAAAGAAGCCGACTTTTACGGCGCCATGGACGGCGCGGGCAAGTTCGTGCAGGGGGACGTGAACGCGGGCATGTTCATTTTGCTCATCAACGTTGTGGGCGGCATTCTGCTGGGCGTTCTGCAAAAGGGCCTGACCTGGGAAACCGCCGTGCAGACCTATACCTTGCTGACCATCGGCGACGGTCTGGTGGCCACCATCCCGTCCATCATCACTTCCACGGCGGCGGGCATCATCGTATCCCGAGCCGCCTCCGAAGCCAAAATGGGCGAAGAATTCATCGGACAGCTGACCTACAACAGCCGGGCGCTGAAGCTGGTTTCCGGCGTGCTGTTCATCTTCGCTCTGGTGCCGGGCATGCCCACGCTGCCTTTTCTGGTCTTTGCCGCGCTGCTCGGCGGCATTGGCTACGTTGTCGGCAAAAGCGACTTTGACGCCTCCGCTCCCGGCGCGGGCGCTGCCGGTCAGGCCGGGGCCAAAGGCGCTCCCGGCAAGGGCGGCGGTCCCGCCGCGGCCAAAGGAGGCAAGGGCGAAGGCGCATACGACACGCCCGAAGAAGTGGCGGCCCTGCTGCCCCTGGATACGCTCGAACTGGAAGTGGGCTACGGTCTCATCCCTCTGGTGGACGAAGACCAGAACGGCAATCTGCTTTCCCGCATCCGCTCCATCCGCCGCCAGTTCGCGCTGGACACCGGGGTCATCATCCCCTCCCTGCATCTGCGCGACAATTTGCAGCTCAAGCCCGGCCAGTACGCTCTGCTTATCAAGGGCACCGAAGTGGCCAGCGCGGAAATTCTCATCGACCACTTCCTGGCCATGGACCCCGGCAACGTCAAGCAGCGCATCCGCGGCGTAGAAACCCGCGAGCCGGCTTTCAACCTGCCCGCGCTGTGGATACCCGAAGCGCAAAAAGAAGAAGCCATGCTGGCCGGCTATACCGTGGTCGACCCGGCTACGGTCATCGCCACCCACCTGACCGAAGTTTTCAAGCGGCACCTGGGCGACTTCCTGGGCCGCCAGGAAGTGCAGTCCCTGCTCGACAATCTGGCCAAATCCGCGCCCAAAGCCGTGGAAGAGCTGGTGCCCGGCGTACTGCCCCTCGGCGTGGTTCAGCGCGTGTTGCAGAATCTGCTTAAAGAAAACGTCTCTATCCGCGATCTGCTCAGCATCGTGGAAACCCTGGCCGACAACGGCCCGGCCGTAAGAAATCCCGAAATGCTGACCGAATACGTGAGGGAAAGACTTGCGCGCAGCATCGTAAAGCCCTACATGGATTCACAGGGTACGTTGCCTGTGATCACGCTGGATCCCAAAGCGGAACAAACGCTGCAGGAATCTGTCCGCCAAACCGACGGCGGAACCTATCTCGCGATGAATCCGGGTACGGCCCAGCGGCTGATGCAGCGCATCAACAAGGCGGTCGAAGACGCCGTAACCACCGACGGACAGCCCGTGGTTCTGGCTTCTCCGGTAACCAGGCCCCACCTGGCCCAGTTGGTGATGCGCTTTTTGCCCAATGTGCCCGTTATCTCCCAGGCGGAAATTCCGTCCGACATCCGGCTCAGTTCCGTCGGCGCCGCGGGGATAGACTAAGAGTAGAATAATGCAGGTCAAAACGTACTCCGGCACCTCAACCACCGCGCTGCTCGGCCTTATCAAGTCCGACCTCGGCCCTGACGCCGTCATTCTGGAAACCCGCGAGGTCAAAGAAAGCGGCAAGAAAAAAGTGCTGATGACCGCCGCGGTGGACCGGGGCGAAAGCGCCGCGTCCGGCGACAACGGCGGCGCCCGCAAAGACGCCGCCCCTCAGGGCATGCCTCAGGGCTGGAAGATGTGGCACGAGGAATGGTCCAGCATCAAAAGCCATCTTTTGGCCATGATGCGGCCCGGCCTGCAACTGGACCGGCTCTCGCCGCGTCAGCGGGTGGCCGTGGAGTTTCTGGAACGCGAAGGCGTGGACGATTCGGCCCTGCTCGAGTTGACGAACCACCTCCTTTCCGAGCCGGGGTCCAGCATTCTCGCCCCGCTCTCGCGCATGCTGCCCGTCCGGGCCTGGGGCGCGGACGTCTGGCCGCAAAAAACGCACCTGATCGCCGGCCCCTACGGCGCGGGCAAGACAACGACCCTCATACGTCTGGCCCTCTGGCTGCGCAAAACCCAGCCCAAGCGGAAAATCTGGCTGGTCAACGCCGACGCGGAACGAGGCGGCGGCAGGCTGTTGCTGAAAAATTACGCGGAACTTTCCGACCTTGAATACCGCGAGGTCGCGAACCCTGTTGAATTCGCCTCTGTGCAGGCCGAAGCGCGTTCTCGCAAAGCGGACACTTTGCTGGTGGACCTGCCCGCCCTGCCCCGCGGCAAAACCATGGAAGAAACCCTCACCCGTCTTGGAATGACCGACACCGGACACGCCCTGCATCTGGTCATGCCGCCGCACCTTGATCCGGTCCAGATCCGGGCCGTTCTTGCCCGGTATTGGCCCGGAAACGGCGCGAAGGTTCGCGAGGGAAGTCTGATTTGGGTAAAACTTGATGAAACGGAAAAATTCGGCACTTTGGTCAACGTCAGTATGGCGAGCCGTCTGCCCATATCCGCCCTGTCTTTCGGGCCGGGCCTGCGCGGCACGCTGCTGCCCGCGACCGAAGGTTCCCTCTGGCGGCTTTTGTTCAAGCGGGAACTGCCCGACGCCGCCTTGTGACGGTTTCGTATAGGAGTATTTGCATGAAAACCTCAATGCCTCTTGTTTTTTCCATCACCTCCGGCAAAGGGGGCGTGGGCAAAACCAACATGGCCGTCAACCTGGCCTGCGCGCTGGCCAAAGCCAAAAAGCGGGTCATTCTGCTGGACGCGGACCTGGGTCTTGCCAACGTTGACGTCATCATGGGCATTACGCCTCAATACAATATCTTTCACCTCTTCCACGAGGAAGCGTCGCTGGATAAAATTCTCTTCCCCACGGAGTATGGGTTCAAAATCCTGCCCGCGGCGTCGGGGGTGAGCGAAATGCTGGCGCTGTCCACCGGTCAGAAGCTGGAATTGCTCGAATCCATGGACGCGCTGGAAGAGGAAGTGGACTATTTGATCGTGGACACGGGCGCAGGCATCAACGACAATGTGCTCTATTTCAATCTGGCCGCCCAGCAGCGCATCGTGCTGCTGACCCCGGAACCCACCTCGCTGACCGACGCCTACGCCCTGATCAAGGTTCTGCGCACGAACCACGGGGTTGACCATTACAAAATTCTGGTCAATATGGCGCAGGATGAAAAATCGGCAAAAGAAGTGTATACACGGCTCTACAAAACCTGCGACCGTTTTCTGACCGGCGTTTCTCTGGACCTGATCGGCTTCATCCCCCGCGATGTGGCCGTTCGGGCGAGTGTGATCAAACAACGGCCCTTCTGCATTGACGCGCCTGACTCGCCGGCGAGCAAGGCTGTGCAGGACGCGGCCGCAACCATTCAAACCTGGGATGTTCCGGCAAGCCTCGATGGAAACATCAAGTTTTTCTGGAAACGCCTCCTCTTCAGGCAATAGCGCGGCTGACCGCGCCAAAGGCCCGTGGGACGATTTCGATTCCGGCAAGACCGCCTGGAAGGATTTCTCTCACAACGAACAGGAAGCCATTGTCCGCCACTTTGCCCCCAAAGTGAAGTATCTGGCCTTGCGCCTGAAATCCCGGCTGCCGAAAAACGTGGAGCTGTCCGAAATGATCAGCGCCGGCACCCTGGGCCTGATGGAAGCTTTCGGCAAGTTCCGGCCCGATGTCGGCGTCAAGTTCGACACCTACGCCGAAAGCCGCATCCGGGGGGCCATGCTCGACGAACTGCGCGGCATGGACTGGTTGCCGCGTTCCCTGCGCCAGCGGGTGCGCCAGCTTGACGAAGCCATTCAGCGTCTGGAAAATGAAGGGACCAACGCCTCTGAAGAAGCCCTGTCCCACGCCACCGGTCTTGACCCCAAAGAGGTCCGCGAAGGCCTTGAAGCCTTGCAAAGCCAGCTCTGCCTGTCGCTCGACTCCATTCAGGAAACTTTCGCCTCCAACTCCGCCGGCAGCGAAGGAGAACCGTACACGCAGACGGCCGAACAAGAAACCCTTGAGCGCGTAGCCTCGTTGATAGATCAATTGACAGACAGAGAAAAGTTGGTACTATCATTGTACTATACAGATGAACTGAACATGCGTGAAACAGCTGAAGTAATGGGCATTACAGAGGGCCGCGTCTCTCAGCTGCATTCACAGGCCCTTATCAGGCTGCGGCGTGAATTCGCCGGCGCATACGGAAACTATGTTATGTAACCGCAGAGGAGTTGTTCATGGCTTATAACCCCAATATGCGGGTGCTGGTGGTGGATGATTTTTCCACCATGCGCCGGATCATCAAAAACATCCTGCGCCAGCTCGGCTTCACCAACGTTGTTGAAGCTGACGACGGCACGACGGCATGGGACGTTCTCAATAAAGACAAGATTGAATTTATCATCTCCGACTGGAACATGCCTCAGATGACCGGCATCGAACTTCTGCGCAAGGTGCGCTCCAGCGAAGAATTCGCGGACCTGCCCTTTCTGATGGTCACCGCCGAAGCCCAGCAGGAAAATATTATCGAAGCGGTGCAGGCCAAAGTTTCGAACTACATCGTCAAGCCTTTCACCGCTGATGTGATGAAGCAGAAAATCGACAAGATTTTTGCCTGACAGCCGCAGCGGTCAGGGCTGAGATAAAGGCTGCATATGGCCCAGACCACTTCCGACACTGCCGGGCAGACACCGGCCGAACCCGGCGCCCTTTCTCCCGCTGCCGCCAAGATGGCGCAGAAGGTGGAACTGGACCTTGACGACGCGCCTTTTTTGCAGGAAGAAAACCCGCCCGAACCGGAAAAGGAGCCCGCTGCAAAAGCGGCCGAACCCCAAGAAGAAGCGCCCGCCCCGCCACCCAAGAAAAGCGCGTTGAAAGAACGCCTGCTGCTTTTGAAAGACCGGCTGCTGTCCAACAAAAAACGGCTGGTCATCGCCGGCGCGAGCGCCGTTCTGCTGCTGGGCGGCGGCATTGCCGTCAACAGCTTTCTGTTCGGCGCGCCCGCCCCCAAACGCGCCGCCGCGCCGGAACCGCGCAAGGTCGTGGTGCCGGATGCGCCCGCGCCTCTGCCGGCCGCGCCTGTTTCGCAGTACACTTTGCGTTGGGATCCTTTCTGGGTGGAGCAAAAAGACTCCGAAGGCGCTACCCGCTTTCTGATCTGCCGTTTCGCCATTCCCACGGACAACGCAACATTGTATGCGGAAATGCAGCAGAAAAAAATCATTCTGCGCGACGCCTTCTTCTACTATCTGCGCAACCTGCCCCTGACGCCCCTGAACACCGAGGCGACCACCCGCAAACTGAAACAGGAACTGATGACCGTGGTCAATGAACACGTAGGCAGCGGCAAAGTTGAAGACATCTATATCGAGGAGTATCTGATAAAGTGACAGGGAGGCTGTTATGAGCCAGACCAATGTCGCCATCACCCAGTTGTTGCAGGTCGGCCTTACCGAACGTATCGCCCAGGAAGCCCAGGCCCATCCGGAAGTGGTGAAGCAGGCGGCCCAGCAGGCCGCGCCGGAAATTTTGCGACAACAGAACAGCACGGTGCCCAAAACGGATGATGCGGAATCGTCCCGCAAGATCAAATCCCGTGACGGCGGACGCCAAAGATCCGGCGCGGACGGGCGGCGCCGCAAACATTTTGCCGCCGCAGAGCAAGCGGAGCCGGAATCGGAAACGAGCCCCGCCGCCGACACCCCCTGGGCCGGCAATATCGTGAACCTCAAGGTGTAAGTCCATGCAGATCTCTCTCTGGCTTCTTGCGTTTATCAGCGTGTTCGAACTTGCCTTGCTCATCTTGCTGCTGATTTTTTTCGCGCGCCTGCGCCGGTCCGAACATTTGCTGGTCAAACTGCAAAGCGGCCAGAACTCTCTTCTGCACAACCTGCATCAGAACGCGGAACTGGAAAAAGATCTCATTGCCAGCTTTGCCGAGCGCCAGCAGGAACTGCGCTCCCTTGACCAGAAACTGGAAGAGCGGGCCGGCGCCTTGCGCAAATTGCTGGAACAGGCGGAAAACATCAGCCGTTCGCCGCAGTTTCTGCGCGAGCTGATCATCACCGGCGCGCGCCAGGGCAGAAGCCCGGCGCAACTGGCCAAAGCCACCAGTCTGTCCATCGATGAAGTGGAACTGATTCTCGCCGAAGCCGGGCATTAGAACCCATCTCATAATGGGTTCTAATCCTCGCCCCCCGCCGCCAGCAAGCTTTGCCGCACGTGAACGGCATCGCCGGTCCGGCTGCTCACGTACAGGTCAAAGCCGCCGCCGCGGCCGACTCTGCTCCAGCCGCCGTCGACGAAGCACACGGAACTTCGCGTATCGCCGGTCACAAAAAGCGCGGCCTTGCCGTTTTCCAGCAATTTCGAGCCCCTGCCCGCCGCGCGCAGACCGGCGACGGCGCCCGCATCCAAAATCAAGGGATCGCTGCCGTCGCTCAGATCCAGAACGACTTTTTCAAAACCGCCCACTCTGAAAAGAGCGAAAAACTCCACCGGATCAAGCCCGCCCAGGCTTCCCGCTATCAGGCGCAGTTCGGCTTCACCGTCTCCCCCGCTGATCGCGGCCATGCTCTCTTCGCTTTCCCGCGTCCGGCGCGCGCTTTTTACTCCGTCCCCGCGCAGTTGCAAGAGCAGCCGCTTCAAACAGTCGCCCACAGCGGGCAAAGCCTTGCCGCGACCACAGGCCGGCAGGGATTTCAGAAAGGACATCCTCAAACCGCTGTCGCCGCCGGATCTCCACCAGGCGCGAAACGGCGCTTTGGCCCACTGCTCTCGAACTCGGCTGCGCGACCGGCGCAAAGGCTCCCGAAGCGCGGCGGCCCCGACCGCCGCCCGGCGGACTTTTGCCTGCATGGAAACAATGCTGCCGAAAAGGGACGAAAACACTGTCTCTTTGTTGTGACTGCTCATGCCCCCCCCTGTTTTGTTGCGCCGGGACGGATGACGCGCCCCTTCGGACGCGCAGCGCCGGCCGTTGAACAAAGCATGTTGAAGAGTTTCCTGTTTATATAGCCTAAAGTATATTTTGACTCGGGAGTCAACATTTTTTTTGAAGGCCCCTCTCCAAAAACAGCAAACCCCGGCCGGGGCCGGGGTTTACTGTTTCAGCGGGACAAAGCGGCGCGACCGCCTACAGCGTCGGGTTCACCAGACCTTCGCCCTGCTTTTCCGCTTCGTTGATAAAAGCCGCCAGCTCGCGGTTGAAGCGTTCGGGCTGCTCGTAAAACAGGATATGCCCGGCTTCGGGATACGAAAAATAACGGCCCTTGGGCAGGCGCTTCGCAAAATGCTCGCCCATGGCGAAGTTCTTTTCGCTGAAAAAACAGCCGGAAAACACCGCGCCGGGCACCACGACCCCCGGCAGCAACGGCTCGTAGTTATGGATGCCGAAGTCCGAATGGATGGCCGAGGCTATGCAGGGCGGCGTTTTCGCTATCTCGTCGCCCAGCCAGGCCATTTCGGCTTCGCTGACCGGCCGCTTGAACATGGCGGTGATGAAGCTGCGGGCAAACGCTTCCGGGTCGGCGCGCATGGCGCGAAAAGCCGCGGTCATCGCGTCCATCTTGCCTTCTTTCATACGAAAGGCGTTCCAGTCGCCGTCGGCGAAGGGACCGAGGCTGCTGTCGATCAGGCCCAGAGCCAGCACGGATGCCGCGTTGCCGAACTGCCGCCAGTATTCCATCACTATACAGCCGCCCAGAGACCAGCCCGCCAGAGCCGGACGCGTCAGGCGCAGATGCAGAACAAGCTCGCGCAGATCCTGAGCGTAGCGGATCAGGGTGTGCCCGTGCAGAACCTTGCTGGAACCGCCGTGCCCGCGCAGGTCAAAGGTGACCACCCGGAACTGTTCGGCCAGCGCGGGCACGTTTTTTTTCCAGATT
Source organism: Desulfovibrionaceae bacterium (assembly GCA_031548325.1). Classification (GTDB taxonomy): domain Bacteria; phylum Desulfobacterota; class Desulfovibrionia; order Desulfovibrionales; family Desulfovibrionaceae; genus FLUQ01. Next base: position 20,772 of record JAVBRE010000179.1, on the reverse strand, counting down.
CGGGAAGACATGGTCCAGCCGTGCACCAGCACCAGGGGCCGGCCCTCTCCGCCTGTGTCCGAATACCAGATCGCAGCGCCGTCGGCCGTGGGCAGCCAGGCCGTTTTGGCGGGCCAGGGCGCCGGGCCGGGGTTGCACAAAAGCTCCTGGGGAAAGTCGAGGTACGCCCTTTCAAACACGTCGGGCATGGCCGCCTCCGTATCGGTTTCTCAGAGCATTTCACTTTTGAGATTACGCAATGAACGTTTAGCAAACGGTATAAGTTTCAGCACATAACAATGCAAAATTACAAAGATAAACAACACGCTTCGCGGACATCCGCTTCGCGTCTGCCGAGCAATTCATTTTGAAATTGCTCTAAACTGATTTCGTTCCCGGCGTGCGGTTTTTGGCTCCGGGACGAGGTTTTGCGGCTTTCTTTTTCGCCGACGCGGCGGACGGCGCTCCCGGCGGGCAATCGTCCGGCATGTCCACGTCGGGGATATCCGGTTTTTCCGTGCGCCAGGAAACGTCCACCCGAAAAACCGTGCGTTCCGCCTCCTGCCCCGCCCTGATTTCAAGATCCACCACGCGGGGCACGTCAAGGGTCAGGCAGGCGTCGCTTTTCTGCACCCTCAGACTTCCTTCTTTCAGCCCTTCGACCAGGGCTTCGACAAGTCCGGCGACATCCGCGCGGGTGAGCCGCGTGCTCAGGGTGATGGCATCTTTGCCCATAAAACCTCCTCGCATCGCTGCGCTGCGTGTCCGCCTCTAATGCCCGGTTATGCCATATTTGCGCAATTTGTACTGCAAAAGACTTTTGGAAATGCCCAAAGACTCGGCGGCTTTCACCTGCACGAAATCGGCCCTGGCCAGGGCGCGGCGCACAAGAGCCGCTTCCAGCTTGTCCATGGTGTCCGCAAGATTAAGCTCGACAGGCAAAAGGTCTACCGCGCTTTTTAGCTGCGTTTCCTCGTTGCGGATTTCCGGCGGCAGGTCCTGCACGTCAATGCGTTCTCCTGGCACCATGACCATGCAGCGTTCGACCATGTTTTCCAACTGCCGGATGTTGCCCGGCCATTCATAGCCGCAGAGAAAATCCAGGGCCTCCGGCGTGAAGGTCTTGGGGCCAAGGCCGCTTTCGGCCGCAAGCTGGTCCACAAAATGCGCGACAAGCAGGGGGATGTCCTCGCGCCGCTCGCGCAGGGCAGGCAGCATGAGATGCACCACATTCAGCCGGTAATAAAGGTCTTCGCGAAAATTGCCCTTTTCCACCTCGGCCTGCAGGTCCTTGTTGGTGGCCGTCACCACGCGGATATCAACGCCTATTTCCTCGGCGCCGCCGACCCGCTCGAATCTCCTCTCTTGCAGCACCCGCAAAAGCTTGACCTGCATGTCGTGCGACAATTCGCCGATTTCGTCCAAAAACAGCGTGCCGCCGTCGGCCAGCTCAAAGCGGCCCCGGCGCATGGCCACGGCCCCGGTGAACGAACCCTTCTCATGGCCGAAAAGCTCGCTTTCCAGCACACCGGGGTTGAGCGCCATGCAGTTCACGCTGATAAACGGGCCGTTTTTGCGCGGCGAAGCGAAGTGGATGGCCCGAGCCACCAGCTCTTTGCCCGTGCCCGATTCGCCGGAGATCAGCACCGAACTTTTGCTGGGAGCGGCCCGGTCCACCATGGACAATACGGAGCGAATGTTTTTGCTGTTGCCGACTATCCGGTGCAGACCATAGCGCTCTTCCAGATTCTCGTGCAGCAGACGGTAGCGTCGATGCGCGCGGGACAGTTCCGCCGCGTTCTGGACTGAAAGCAGCAGTTCGTCGTTGGAAAAAGGCTTGGTGATATAGTCGAAGGCCCCGAATTTCATGATCTCCACGGCGCTTTCAATACTGCCGAAGGCGGTCATGACCAGCACCGGCACGTGCGGGTAGTTCTTGCGCACCTGTTCCAGAACCTCGCGGCCGGAAATCTTGGGCATCTTCATGTCCGTGACCACCACGTCCACTTCGGAATCTTCCAAAAAAGCAAGGGCGCTTTCCGGGTCGTTCAGCGCGGTCACGGTATAGCCGGCTTCCGCCAGCAGAGCCTCCAGCACCAGCAGGTAGTTTTTTTCGTCATCCAGAATCAGCAGATGGGTCTGTTGTTCATTCATATCCGTATCCAATCACGAGACGCGCCCTCTGGCAAGGCCTTTCGAGCAAATCTCACATTGCCGGCAGGATGATGCGCACCCGCGCTCCGCCGCCGGGGGCGTCTTCCAGAGTCAGGCGGCCGCCGTGGCTGCTGATGATGTTGTTGACGATGGGCAGGCCCAGGCCCGTGCCGCCGTCCTTGGTCGTCACGAAGGGGTCCAGCAGACGGCCGCGCTCCTCTTTGGGAAAACCCGGCCCCTTGTCCGAAAAAACCAGTTCCACCAGCCGCTCGCCGGAAACAAACGCAAGCCGGCCGCTGACGCTGATGACGCCGGGACCGTCCATGGCCTGCACGGAATTGGACAGCACATTGTAAAACGCCCGGTACAACAGGTCCTTGTCCCCCCGGGTGAACAAACCTTCGACCGTGTTTCCCGGCGCGGCCGGCAGGGTGAAGTCGCGGGTCACCACCACGCGGCGGACGTTCATCTCCGCTTCCAGAAAAGCCAGCACATCGGAAACGACCTTGACCACATCCACCGGGTTCTGTTGAGGCCGGCGCGGCCGGGCGTAGTCCAGAAAGTCGCTGACCGTCTGGGACAGGCGGCGCGCTTCGTCAAAAATGGCCCGCAAAATTTTACCGGTCACCGGATCGGACCCGACCGGCCGGGAAAGAAGCAGTTCCGCGCTGGACCGGATGATGCCCAGCGGGTTTCTGATCTCATGGGCGATGCCCGCCACCACCCGGCCCATACCGGCCAGTTTTTCATGCTGATGCAGTTCGTTCAGCAGGCGCTGCTCTTCCTGCATGCGCAGGGCAAGGGCGGCTTCCGCCCGGCGCAGAAAGCCCATCAGGAGAAAAAAGAGCAGCGAGGCGGAAGCCAGAGTGATGCCCACGATGCTCCACTGAAAACGGATGACGTTGACCATGTCCACGGTGATGTCCTGAGTGAATTCCAGAACCCCCAAAGAAGGGCCGGTAGTCACGGCTTCCGCCGCCGAGCCGTAGCTCCCGGTATTTTCCACCCGCAGAGAATAGACCGGCCGCATGGCGTACGTCGTACGCAGGTGAAAGGTGCCTGACTTCAGGCGAAAGAAGAGCAGGGTCGCTTCCCAGAACGGCACGTTGCGTTCCACATCGAAAAAGGGTTCCGGAATTTCTCCGGCCCGTTTGGCCTCGGCTTCCGTGACGGGAGTGCGGCTGCCCACTTCGTCCCGATTTTCGGAAGAATAGCGAATCTCGCCGTCGTTGTTGAAAATGCGCAGGCTCTGCACATGCAGGCCGTGAACCAGCGAGGTCACGGTCTGGTCCAGCAGCACGTACTGGGCGTTTTGTTTCAGGTTGACTCGCCCGTAGTTGGCCACAGCCGGAATGCTGAAGCGCATGAAGATCTGCTGGTTCAGGTGTTCGGCCAGAATGCCCGCGAAGCTGCGCTGCTTGCTCAGCAGCGTGTCGCGCGCCGCGTTGCCGAAAATGGCGGCCAGGGTCACGGCAAAGCCCAGAATGAGAACCAGCGAAACCCAGGCCAGATAGCGGGCGATGCCCAGACGCACGGGATCGCGCCGGGGCGCGCCGGGGAAAGAATCCTCCGGCCCGCGCGGCGCGTCCTGCTTCCGAGAACCGGGTTCAGAACCCATCCACCGCTCCCTTGCGGGCCAGAAAAGCCGCCAGGGCGGCCTCTTCCTCGGCATAGCCCGAAGCGCCCAGACGGGCGTTGGCCAGGCGTTTGCCCAGTTCCACGGCGGGCTGATCCAGAGGATCAATGTCCAGCAGCCAGCCGGTCAGCACGGTGGTCAGTTCCAGAAGGCCCATCAGCCTGCCTGCCGCGTCCTCGTCCGTCGAGGCAAGACGTAGTTCCACCAGCGGAACCCCGTATTGCGCGAGGGCCATGCGGGTGCCCAGGCCTTCGGCTTCCAGCAGATCGCCAAAGGGGCGGCCGCGCAGGTAGGTCCATTTTTCGGGGACATCCGGGGCGAAAAGCGGCCCCTTGTCCAGGGCCGGGCAGTGCACGAACAGGCAGCCCTTGTCGCGCGGCCCGTCCAAAAACATCTGCTGAATGGAATGCTGGTCCGTGACGCCCACGGCGGGCAGCGGCATGGACCCCTTGCCGTCCTTGCCCAGACTTTCGGCCCAGAGCTGGGCGAACCAGGCTCCCAGGCAGGACCAAAGCGGAATGTAGGAAAAGAAGATGAGCTGCGAATAGCCTTTTTCCATGAGCAGCGCGTTCCACAGGGCCAGTTTCCAGGCCGGGTGACGCGCAAGGCCGGCCGGGTCTTTGAGCAACGGTTCGAACACCGAGGCGGCGCCCGCGAGCAGGGCTTTCCAGTCCATGCCCAGAAAGGCGGCGGGCAGCATGCCCACGGCGGACAACGCGGAATAGCGGCCGCCCAGATAGTCGGGCACGGGCAGGCTGACCAGCCCTTCCCTGTCCGCTTCCTGGCGCAGGTAGCCCAGTTTTTCGTCGGTGACCATGACCATCTGCTTTTTCCAGCCCGCGCCCAGGTTTTTTTGCAGCCAGGCCCTGACCAGAAAATACTGGGCCAGAGTTTCAATGGTACCGCCGGACTTGGAGATGACCACCACCGCCGTTTTTGCGGGCGGCAGCTTGTCCGTCAGCGCGCAGAGGCCGCCGGCGTCCACGTTGTCCGCGATCCACAGCCAGGGGCCGGCGTGGCCGGGCCTGTCCTGGCCGGGGGCGAAAGCCTTCTGCAGTGCGCGCGCGCCCAGGGCGGACCCGCCGATGCCCAGCACCAGCATGTGCTCGCAGTGCCCGAGATTGCCGAGGACGGCGGGAATGTCCTTTTCCAGCGCCGCACGGAAGGGCAGAGTCATGAAAGGCAGCCTGCCCGCGCCGGTTTCAAGGCCGAGGCGGCTGCCCAGGTCGGCGGCGCGCCCGGCAAGAGGCATTTGTTCCGGAACCAGCCCGGCCATACGGCCGGTCAGGGCATTGGTCCAATCGAGAGCGTGGGGGGCCATACTGTCTCCTGGTTATTTGCCGTACAAAAACGTGCTGATGCGCTCCAGACCCTGGCTCAGGGTCTCGTCGGACACTGCGTAGGATATGCGCACGCAGTTGTCGTCGCCGAAGGGAGCGCCGGGCACCAGAGCCACGCCGGCCTTTTCCAGCAGCTGCTCGCACATGCTGGTGGAATTGGGCATGTCTTTGGTGTACAGCCGGTGCACGTCGGGAAAGATGTAAAAGGCGCCTTCCGGCTTGGGGCAGATCACGTCGCGCCAGCCGCTGATGATGTTGTAGGCAAGATCCCGGCGGCGGCGAAAGGCGACGCGCATTTTGTTCACTTCGTCAAGGCCGCCGGTCAGCGCGGCCAGAGCCGCTTTCTGGGTGACGGAACTGACGTTGGAGGTGGTCTGCCCCTGCAGGCGGGTCATGGCCTTGATCAGGTTGGGTTCGGCCAGCACGTAGCCCATGCGCCAGCCGGTCATGGCGTAGCTTTTGCTGACCCCGTTGCAGATGATGAAATTTTCCGGATGCCTGGCCCACCAGGTGCCCAGCGAAGCGTAGGCTTCGGCTGTGTACACCAATTGGTCGTACATTTCGTCGGCCACGATGATGATGTTGTTGTCCACGGCCCACCGGGCTATGGCGTCGGTTTCCGCGCGGCTGTAACAGGCGCCCGTGGGATTGGAGGGCGCGTTGAAAACCATCAGCTTGGTTTTTGACGTACGGTATTTTTCGAGCGAGGCCGGAGTGACTTTGAATCCGGCTTCCGAGCCGGCCGGCACGATCACGGGTTTGCCGTCGGCCAGTTCCACCATGGGCGGATAGCTGACCCAAAAGGGCCCGGGCACCAGCACTTCGTCGCCGGGGTCGAGCAGGCAGACGAAAAGGTTGTACAGACCCTGCTTGCCGCCGTTGACGGCAATGGCGTTTTCAGCGCCGGCGGGAACTCCGTACTGGGCGGTGTAATACCCGGCGATGGCGGACCGCAGTTCGACGATGCCCGGTTCCGCCGTGTAGCGGGTAAAGCGGGCGTCGATGGCGTCCTTGGCCGCCCGGCAGATATATTCGGGGGTCGGAAAATCCGGTTCGCCCACGGTCAGACTGATGATGTCGCGGCCTTCGGCTTTCAGGGCCTGGGCTCTGGAGGACATGGCCATGGTGGCGGAAGGGGCGAGGTTGTTGATGCGGCGGGAAAGCTTCATGATGATACTCCGGTAAAGGGGTAATATTGACAGGCTAACGGCAAGGACGTAGCACGAAGCTCAGCACCTGTAAATTATGGGGGCGGAGACTCAGGTTGGCGTGATGCTTCGTCAGGCGCCGCTTTCGGCTCTGGTCATGTACCAGTGGAGTACACTCCCGTCGCCGAAATTTGCCGCCTTTCTCACCTGACGCCAACCTGAGCCTCCGCCCGATTACACAAAAATGCCGCCGGATATTTGTATGTCGTTTTCGCCCTTGCTTTTTTTTCCGCCCGGCTGCCGCAAGGCCATCCTGGTCCGCCGGGTAAAGCGCTTTCTGGTGGAGTGCAGCGACGGCGCAAAATCCTTCTGGGCGCACACCAACAATTCCGGTGGCATGCTGGGCCTGACCCGGCCGGGTTCCGCCCTTTTCCTGTCCCCGGCCGCGACGGCGGGCCGCAAGCTGCCCTACACTCTGGAAATGGTGGAACTGCGCGACAAAGACGCCGGGTTCTGGGTCGGAGTCAACACCATGACCCCCAACCGCCTGCTGCGCGCGTCCTTTGCCGCTGGCGCCCTGCCCTGGGCCGAAGGCTATACGGACCTGAAGCCGGAAGCCAAACGCGGCGAAAGCCGCCTGGATGCGCTGCTGACGGGGCCGGGCCTGCCGCGCCTGTGGGTGGAGTGCAAAAACGTGACAATGGTCGAGGACGACGCAGCCGCCTTTCCCGACGCGGTCAGCGAACGCGCGCAAAAGCATGCGCGCGAAATGGCGGATATCGTCGCGTCCGGCGAGCGCGCGGCCTTTTTCTTTTGCGTGCAGCGGCCGGACGGCGTCTGCTTCGCCCCGGCCGATTACGTGGACCCGGCCTATGCGGCGCTCTATCGCCAGGCTCTGGACAAAGGCGTGGAAAGCCATCCCCACCGGGCGCTTCTGTCAGAGACGGGCATAGGTCTGGGCGGGGAACTGCCGCTGAAAATCTGATAAAAATCAGAAAATGTAATGGGGGCGGCCCGTGCCGCCCCCAGCGTGATGACAAACCCCGCAAAGCCGGTGTTTGTAAAGGCACGTTCACTGCATCGCTTACCGGCGGCAATGAATGCCGCCTGCGCCTTTGTGCCGGACTGTTGCCAAAGGGGACTTTGTCAACAGTCTCGGGGCGGCCCATGCCGCCCCCCATGCCTCAGAACTTGACTTCAAGACCGGCAAACACCGTCTGATCATTGCTGTTTCGGCGTATGTCCGCGCCGTAGCCGAGTTTCAGGCCCAAATTCCAGGTCCGGCCGGTCTTGACCAGCACGTCGAGGCCCGCGCCAAGAAGCGCCGCATCCGCATCCTGCTTGACCGAGCGGGTCATAAAGGTGACAGGAGAGCCCACAAAGCTGCTGTTCGCGGCTATGTCCCGGTCCGCCCACTGGTGCAGCCAGCCCGCCGTGACTTTGGGGGTCAGGATGACCTTGCCGCTTGCGTTGAAATCCCGCGCCGCCTTGAGGCCCACGGTGGTGACAAAAGAATCGGCGTCCGTCTTGCCGACCTTCAGCCCCAGGTTGCCGCTTTCGGTGAAGCCGTCCTGTTCCAGACGGGCGTAACGGCCGGCCGCGTAAGGGGTCAGCACCAGGGCCGGGTCAAAGGAAGGCCTCCAGTCATAGGCCGCTTCCAGACCACCGCCGATGATGTTCTGGTCAAAGCCCCCCTTCATGTGCTGGTTGCCCGGCGCCGCGGGCACGGTGCGCCGGCTGTCGTTGTCCGTGTAGGAATACAGAATGTCGCCCGTGACTTTGGCCGTGCCGGAGCCGAGTTGCTTCTTGTAGCGGGCAAAGGCTCCCACATGGGTGGCGTCGGTATCGATGCGGGTTCTGATGCCGCTGTAGCGCGTGTCGCCGGTGGTCCAGCCCACGTATGCGCCGGCGGTCCAGTTGGGGGTGATGTCGAAGCTGCCGCCAAGCAGAAAGCCGTTCTGGTCCGCGTCATACCCGGCGTAGCCGCCCTTGCTGTCCTGATGGGCGAAGTTGCCGAGATACCCGCCCCAAATGCGCGCCCCGAAGGAAGTATTGGGACCGGCGGCGTTCAGCGTGTATTCCGGACTGGCCGAGGCCACCAGACCGCGTGTCGTGTCCGTTGCCGGATGCCAGTCGCCGAGCACGCTGTAGCCCGAATGGCCGTATCCCACCTCCCCGTCCAAAGCGGCCATGCGGTCCGCGTATCGCCCCGTGGCCCTGGCCTGCTCGCGCCGGTTCTGGGAACCTATGTTCCAGCCCAGCGTATTGGGAGCCTGGAAAGCCAGGGGTGCGAAGCTCTGGGTCGAAGCCGGGGCGTCGCTGCCGAAAGCGTAGCCGAAGGCCGCCATGGCCGCCGCGTTGTGGGCGGACAGGGACTGAATGCTTTGGGTGACGGCCCCTTCGGCCGAGGCGTAGGGCAGGATGCCCAGAGCCGCATTGTTGAAGGCGTCGCCGGACAGGCCGTACAAATAGTTGTAGGCCGGGCCGCTGCCGTTTTCCACCCGTTCCAGCAGCCCCGCAGCCGCCGAGCGGGCGTTGGGCGAAAGCCGTTCCAGCCCGGTGAGGCCGCCTGGCGCCAAGGGGGTGTAGACGCCGTCGAACAGGATCCGGCTATTGCCTGCGTCGTAATTCACCTTGCCGGTCAAGGTGGCAGTGGCTATGTCCACGGCGCTGAATTCGCCGCTGTAGTTTCCGTTCACCAGCAGCCAACTGCCGGAGTCGTTGCCAAGGCCCGTGTGGCGCAGTCGCAGGGAAGACTGTTCCAGGTCAAGAGAGCTGCCCGCGGCCAGGGTAAGGGCGGCCAGGGTTTTGGAACGGTTCAGGTCCACGTCCATGACGCCGGCGCCGAGGTAGGAGGTATTGCCGCTGTTGATGCTCAGGGCGCTGCCCGGAGCGGTGAAACGCAATTCCGAAGCGCCGTTGATGAGTTGCAGGTTCATGTTGTTCAGGGCCGCCGCGCCGCGCAGGTCCAGAGCCGGCGCGGCGGAGCCCTGCATGTCGATATTCATGACGCCGCCCGCGCCCGTATTGGTCAGGGCAAATCCGTCGCCCAAAGCCAGAGTGCCTCCCGTCACGGACACATTGCCCGTGATCCGGTTGGGGTTGGCCGCGCCGCCGTTATTCAGGAACAGCGTGCCGGAGCCGGCCATGACCAGATTGTCGGCATAGCCGGGGTCGGTCAGCCTTTGGGCGGTGGAGGAGTCGATGTGCAAAGCTCCGCCTGTAAAGTCGTAACTTGCTCCGCCCGTGACCTTCATGCCGGACAGGCTGACGGCGTTGCCGCCCACGGTGATGGCTCTGGAGTCCGCGCCGCTGTTGTTGAAGAGCGCCGCGTCGCCGGGCAGGAAGGTGGAAGCGGTAGCGCCGTCCAGCCAGTTTTTGTTGGTATAATTCCATGTGCCGGATGTCCCGCCCCAGGCCGCTTCCTTGTTGTAGCGAGCGGTGGCGGCGGTGATTTGCAAATCCTTGCCGCTGTTAACCAGGGCCGCGCTGATGTTCATGACTGCAGGGTCAACGGCGTTGCCCCCCACGGTGATGGAACTGAAGGTGCCGGGCGCGTCCGCGCTCATGGCCGCGCCCGCCTGAAGCACCGTATAGGCGCCCTGCTGCCACCGGGAGATATCCAGGGTGTTGGAACCCGCGAAAGTCGGGGCCTTGGTGGTGTTCAGGGACACGATTTTGCCGCTGGCGTCGCCCGCGCCCACGCCGAAGCTGAGGGTTCCGCCGTTCAGGGCAAAGGTGCTGGCGGCGTCCAGGGTCAGAGTGGAGCCGAGATCCACGGTCAACTTGCCGCTGCTTGCCACGCGCAGGGCGGTACGATTCAGACCGGCGGCCGCTCCTTCGCTTTTCAGGTGCCCGCCGGCAACAGCGAAGGCCACGGGAGCGGCGCTGTTAACCCCGCCGATGTCCAGCGAAAAACCGTCGTACAGACTGGTCAGGCCGGCTCTCAGGTTCACCGCGCCGCCGCCCTTGGAGTCAAACACATTGGCGCCGCCCCACTTGAAGGTTCCGGCGCCGGTTTTGTTCAGGGTAAAACCAGGATTGACACCGGCCGTGTCGTGGGAAAGAGCCACGGAGAGCGGGTCTTGTAAATCGACCGTGCCCGCGCCGCTCACGGTGAGTTCCACGGCGCCGGTGGTGTTCGGCGAGCTGGCGTCATAAGAGCCGAAATGCGCGGCATTGGCCGTGACCGCGCCGTTTTTGGTCACCTTGTTGCCGGAAAACAGCAGCGTTTGGCCGCTGTCGGCCGTAAAACTCACGTTGATGGGGCCGGTGGACTCGGAAGTGTTGAAGAAAACCGCTCCGCCAAGGGCCTGCGTACCCGCTCCCGCACCGGCGGCAATCGCGCTGTTGTCTCTAAAGGAGGCGTTTTTTACAACCAGGCCGCGCGGGTTATAGAGAAAAAGCCCGCCGCCCAGGGCCTGGGCTTTTCCACCGCCGACGCTGTCTGCAACAACGCTGTTGCCGCTGAAGGTTCCGGCAAGAACACCTTCAATGGATCCTATAACGGCCCCGCCGCCATAAGCCCAGGCGCTGTATGCGCCGCCCGAGTTAAGAGCCTTCGCCTCGCCGCGGTTATTGTTGAAGGAGGCTGAAAGATCGCCCTCGACGGAACCGGAAAGATAGAGTGCGCCGCCGTGGACCATTGCCGCGCGTCCGCTGTTTTCGGCTTTGCCGCTGTTGCCGCCGAAGGTTCCGGCCAGATTTCCGGCTATGGTCACGGCGGAAACCGCTCCACCCTCGACAATGGCCATGGGCTGAGCCGCGGCGTCGGTAACCGTGCTTTCGGCCTTGTTGTTTGTGAAGGTCGCGCCAAGGCCGATGCCGGAAGCTTGCCCGGCCCCGTCGATATTGCCGATGACGCTGGCCAGAATCGCGCCGCCCTTGGCCCTGGCCTGGCCGGTCGTGCTTACGGCCAGAGCTTCGTTGCCGTTGAACGTCACCCCGGCGCCAATCTCGCCTATGTTGCCGCCGTCGGCGTCAATGCCGCCGCCGTGGGCATCCGCCATGCCGCCGAAAGAGTTCGCTTCCGCCTTGTTGGCCGAGTAATTGCCGCTCACGGCGGATATGTCATTGGCGACCACGGCGCCGCCGCTGGCTGCCGCTGCCTGGCTTCCGCCGCTCGTGACGGCCAGGGCCTTGTTGCCGGTGAAGGTCGCGCTCAGGGGGCCGACCACATTGCCCAGTCCGTGCCGGCCGACGTATAGGCCGCCGCCCCCGGCATTCGAATCCCCGCTCACGGAGGAAGCCGAGGCCGTGTTTCCGGAATAAATGCCGCCCACCTCTCCGCCTATGCCTCCACCGGTGCTCCAGCCGCCGCCCTGAGCTTTTGCGCCCAAGGACGTGCCGGAGGCTTCAGCCGTATTGTCCGTAAAATTTCCCATGCCGGAACGAATTTGGCCATACATGCCGCCGCCGTAAGCATCGGCGCTACGCGGACTTTCGGCTTTGGCCAGGTTTTGCGTGAAATCCGCGCTGCTTGTTCCCATGCTGTTGCCGGTATCAATACTCAGGCCGCCGCCGTATGCCTCGGCGTTCCCGACGTCCAGCACCTTCACGGCGGCCAGCGCCTGGTTTTCGCTGAAGATTCCGGCCAGCGACGTTATGCTGTCGATATTCGCGCCCCCGCCTGCGGCCGTGGCGCTGCTCTTGCCTGCCGTCGCCTGGGCCGTGTTCTGATGGAACAAGGAATTGGCGCTTATGCTCCCCACGCCGGTCCAAGAAGTAAGTCCGCCGCCGCGAGCCTCAGCGCTGCGCTGGTCGTTCTCGATCACGCCGGCTCTCCAGCCGATTGCTTCGGCCCTGTTGCCGGTGAACCGGGCGTCCACCGCGGCAACGGCAGCGGGAGCCCCCGTTCCCTGGGCGTGAACTGCGCCGCCCCTGGCGTACAGCCCGCCGGCGGTTCCGGGCGAGTCCGAACGGGCCGTGGCCGTATTGTTCAAATACACGCCCGCCACCGTTCCGATGCTCCCCTCGGCCGAAACAGCGCCCCCGTATGTCCAGGCGTTGCCGCTCGTGCCGTCAACGCCGGTGAACGCGCTGTTGCCGGTATAGGTTCCGCTCACTCCATCAATGGATTCGTATGTTTGCAAGGCCCCGCCCCGCGCTCCGAGCCCGCCGCTATTCGCCGCGCCCGTGGTTGTCACGGAGTTGCCGGCAAAGTCGGCGTCTATCCGTCCGAGCCTGCCATAGGAAGAGATAGCGCCGCCCCCGGCAGCATAGGTATCAGTGTCGCCATGGTCATAATCCCACACAATGCTTCCATCGGAAAACGTGATGTTCGGCCCTATGGTTACGTTGGCCGGCGGCGAGCCGGTAAAGCCGATATCCAGAATATTCCGGTCCGCCCCGGAATAGCTGATGGTCACGGCATGGTCGCTGGCGAAGGACAGGGTCTTGTCGGAATAATCGATGCCGCTGGTGCTGATGGCGGACACGCTGCTATCGAAGCTGATGGCGTCGCCGCTGGCGGCCTGTCCGATAACCCAGCGCAAGGTGCCGGCATTGCCGGATCCGGTGTTGGTGTCCGCGTTGCTGTTCACCGTCCATGCGGTTGCCGCCCATGCCTCGCCCGCCCCCACGGCCAACATGCAGCCGAGCAGAAAAACCATAAATAGTGCGTGCCGCATTTTCTGTGCTGCCATGCCTGTCTCCTTGATTTTGCCTGCCCGGTTGTTTTATTCGCCATGTTGTGGCATGCTGAAAAGTTTGGGCATAGCATGGCACAGAAAAAACCTTTTGGGGAGGCGGTGTTGCAAAATTTCCGGCGCATAGCCCCCCTGGCTATGCGTCTAACCGGCCGGAGGGCATGATAAAAACAGGCCGGGAAAAATTTCATATAGTCCCCCCCCCCCGCCTCAGAAAAACAGCCGGTTTTTACGCAAAAAAAAGTTTCCGGGCCGGCCTGCGGCGCAATTTAAAAAGATGGGCAAAAAAACGGAACGGCGACAGAGGGATAGCCTGCAACACGCCTTGTAAAATTTGGCGATTCACGCTATTTTTTTAGTATGAATGCATGCATTGTGTTCCCCGGCACTCCTTTATGTCGATGCCTCGCCACGCTTGTTCTGGCGGTGCTGCTTTCCGTCGCGTCCGTTTCCGGCGTTTCGGCCGGAGCCGGCCCCCTTCTGGCCCCGCAGGAAAAACCGGACAAGAACAACGCCGCGCTCGCGCGCCTCTTGAACGACATCGGCAAGCAACGGATGGAGGTCATCGCCATTCAGCGCGAACTGGTGACCAGGCCGGCCATCGGGCCGGAAGCGGGCGGCGAAGGCGAAGAAGCTAAGGCCGCCTGGCTGCTGAGGCTGCTCAAAGAAAAGGGCATCACCGACGTGGAGCGCGTCGATTCCATTGATCGCACCAAAAGCCTGGACCCGGAATCCGCCGAACGCGATGTGCGTCCGAACATCATCGCCCGCCTCGCCGGGTCGGAGGGGCTGGAAAAAGGACCTACGCTATGGATCATCTGCCATATGCATGTGGCAGCACCCGGTCCTTTGGCGCTATGGCAGGGTTCACCCTGGAAACTGCGGGTGGAAGGCGACACCCTGTACGGCCGGGGCGTGATGGACAACTACCAGTCCATCACCGCCGTCCTTTTACTGTTCGAGAGCTTGCGGAAAAACGAGATCACGCCGCCCATGAATCTCGGTCTGTTGCTGCATTCCCAGAACAGCGGGTTCCATCGCGTCCTGGCGGCGAAGCCCGGACTGTTCAAACCCGGCGACCTGTGTATTGTGCCGGACCACGGCGATCTTCAGGGCGCGGTCATGGGCACGGCGGAAAAGGGTCTGCTCTGGCTGAAGCTGACCATCACCGGCGAACAGGGACACGCCGCCACGACTCCCTACACCCCTTCCGCCCTGGCCGCCGGCTCAGGCCTGATCGCATCGCTGTCCGAGTTGGACAGGGCATTTTCCGCACGCGATCCGCTCTTCGTCATTCCCGCGTCAACCTTTGTCGCCACCAAGGCCTTTACCAATGACGACGGACTGAACGCCATAGCCGCCGAGTACACGCTGCATCTGGACTGTCGTTTTGTGCCGCCCTATACGCCGGATGACGTGGAACAGGGCGTACGGCATTTTGCCGAAGCGCTGGCAAAGAAACAGTCCGTATCCGTAGAAATTGAGCGGCTGTCGGCCTGGCCGGCTCTGCCGGCCACTCCGTCCGACAGTCCGGTGGCCCTTGCGCTCACGCGGGCGGTAAAAGCGCAAATGCCGCGGAACAAAACCGTCAAGCATGAAGGCATAGGCACCACCACGGCCGCGTCCTTTTTGCGGGCTAAAGGCTTGCCCGTGGTTTCCTGGGCAAAAATGAATCCGGCCGACCGCCAGAAACCCAACGAACGCGCTCTGATCAGCGATCATCTGGACGAGGCCAAAGTCTTCGCCCGCGTACTCTTTGATCCGGAAGCGGCCAAGGCTCCGGCGTGGAACAACCCGGACCGAAGCGCGCCGGACGACAAGGCGCGACAAGGGACGGAAAAGTAAGCCATGCCCGCCCGCCCGGCCATATCCGGCTTTGCCTGGCACGAAGCCACGACGGCCGGGCTCGGCTTCGCCCTGGCCTTCGGCTGGCTATGGTATGCGCCGTTGCGGGATCTGTGGCTCACCGATATTCTGACCGGCACGCTCTTTTCCGGCCGGGGGACATCGGCCTTTTTCACGGCCCTGGCCCTGACGCTTCTTTGCGGCGGCCTTGGAGCGGAAAAGCTTGGATATTTCTTTGCGGAGCAAAGGCGGCGCACAAGTTTAACAAACGACGCAGCCCTGGCGCATGGCGCGGCCCTGCCGGCAACATTTTGCGCCGCGCTGCTTTCTTTTTTTGGCGGGCCTTCTCCGGGCTGGCTGAGCATTCCGGCCGGCGCAGCCTTGGGCTTTGCCGGGGGCATCGGCGGGGCGCACTGGACGGCGACGCTGCTCCGGCTGCCGCCGCCGGCCGCCGCGCGCGCGCTCGGCATGGCCGCCCTGACCGCAGCCGGCCTGTACGGCCTTGGGACCGCCGCTGGTCCTTCCGCCGGCGCGGTCTTCCCCGCGGCCTGCGTTTTTGTCGCCCTGCTGCTTTCCCTGTTCCCCGTCGCCGAAGAGCAAAAGAACCCGCCCGCCGGGGAGACAGGCGGACCTTGCCCGGTAGGGACTGGGGAACATTGCGAGGATCAGGGCTTTCTGATGAAAGAGAAGGCGCCGGAAGCGTCACTGTTACCGCTTCTGTCCCCGCTGACGATCTTCTTTGCCTTGGGGGCGCTGCTCAGCGCCCTTGACGGCCAAAACGCGCCGCCGTCCTGGGCGCAGTGTCCGCTGGAAGGCGCGGGCGCTCTGGCCGCCGGTCTTTTTTGCTCGATCCGCCTGAAAAGGCAGGAAACAACGGAAGAAGCCTCGACCCGGTTTTGGCATTGGACCTTTGCCGCGACTCTGGTTTTGCCCCTGGCGTCGCTCGCTTTTTCACCCTGGCCGCCGCTGTTCGGTTTGGGGCTGTTTCTATGTTCGGGCATGGCACAAGGGCTTGCCGTAGCGTTTCTGGCCCTGCGGACGCGAAATGCAGGGCGAGACGCGCCCCGCTCGGCCCGCTTCGGTCTGCTCGGGCTGCTGGTGGTCATTAACGCCGGTTTCTATGCCGGAGCAAGAGTCGCCCTCATGTGGAACAAAGACAGCCTCGGCCTGGCCGCCCTGGTGCTACCCTGCGTCGGGCTGCTTTTTCTCACATTCAGGCCGGCGCGGCGACAGGCGCGCACAGCGGCGGAAACATCGGATTTAGCACCGGAACCAATGCGCAAGAAGGAAATCGACCCGCAGCAGCTTTTCACCGCCTGGAAACTCACGCCCAGAGAAACGAACATCGCCGCCCTGGTCCGCTCGGGCTTTTCCAACCAGGAAATAGCAGGCAGCGCGGGCATTTCGGAAAACACCGTGCGCATCCACCTCAAAAATCTGTACCGCAAAAGCGGCTGCTCCAGCCGCGAGGAATTGCTGGAGAAACTCGGCTCATAAAAAGGAAGAAAGCCTTTGTATTGAAGGAGTGTATCTTCGGTATTCGGTCGAAATACGAAAATTTTCTGATGCCGCCAGAGAGCAAAAAGGCCTTTGTGTGAACAGACCCTGGAGCAATTTCTCTTTGAAATTGCTCGGCAGACGCGAAGCGGATGCCCACGAAGCGTGTCGTTTATCTTTGTAATTTAGCATTGTTATGTGCTTAATTCTGTGTCGTTACGAGACTTCAATTGTATAATTTCAAAGCTAAAATGCTCTAGCTGCCCATTCTGCGCTGCATGAGCAAGGCGTCGGCCAGCACCAGGGCGGCCATGGCCTTGAGCACGGGCACAATGCGGGGGATGGCTGATATGTCGTGCCGTCCGCCGACGGTGACGGACACGGCCTTGCCTTTCGTGTTCACGGTCGCCTGCTCCCGCCCGATAGAGGCGATGGGCTTCACCGCCGCCGTCAGAATGACGGGCTGCCCCGTGCTGATGCCGCCCAGAATGCCGCCGGAATTGTTGGCGGCGAAACCCTGCGGCGTCAAAGGGTCGTTGTTGACGGAGCCGCCGACGCGCGCGGCCGCGAAACCCGCGCCCACCTCCACGCCCTTGACCGCGCCCACGCTCATCAAGGCATGGGCGAAAAGCGCGTCAAGCTTGTCGAACACCGGTTCCCCGAGCCCCGCCGGAACCCCCAGAGCTTCGACCAGCACCAGGCCCCCCAGCGTGTCGCCTTCGGCCTTGGCTTTGAGAGCGGCCTCTTCCCAGGCCGGGACCACCGCGTCGTCCGGAGCGAAAAAAGGCCGTTCCTGCGCGCCGGGCACGTCGATGCGGGACGCGGTTATGCCGCCCAACTCCAGGGTGCAGGCCTGCACCGTAATGCCGGCCGAGGCCAGAAGGGCCAGGGCCACAGCCCCGCCGGCCACGCGGGCCACGGTCTCCCGCCCCGAGGAACGCCCGCCCCCCCGGTGGTCGCGAAAACCGAACTTGGCGGCAAAGGTGAAATCCGCGTGCCCCGGCCGGTACACGTCGCGCAGATTGTCATAGTCGCTGGAATGCTGGTTCAGGTTGTCGATATGCAGGGCAATGGGCGTGCCCGTGGTTTTGCCCTCGAACACGCCGGAAAGAATGCGCACCCTGTCCGGCTCCCTGCGCGGGGTCATGGTGACGCCGCCCCGGCCGGGGCGGCGGCGGTCAAGTTCCGCCTGGACCATGTCTTCCGTCAGGGGCAGAGCGGAAGGACAGCCGTCCACGACGCAGCCGAGGCCCGGGCCGTGCGATTCGCCGTACGTGGTCAGCCGAAACAGACGGCCGAAACTGTTGCCGCTCACCGGTTGGCCTGGCCGATGAAGATCGGGTGAAGTTGTTCCACCAGGTCCGCCACGGGTTTGGAGGCGTCCAGCACATGGTGGGCAACTTGCCGGTACAGAGGACCGCGCTCCTTCACGGTCGCGGCCACTTCCTCGGCCAGGCTCTGCCCCTGGGCAAGCGGCGGCCTGTACGCGTTTTTCGGCGCGTTCTGCATCCGCTTCACCAGCAGCTCCACCGGCGCGTCCAGATAGACCACCATGCCCGTTCGGGTCATGAAGTCGCGGTTTTCCGGGTCCAGAATCATGCCGCCGCCGGTGGCGATGATGCCGTTGGGAGGCGTGCCGCAGTAATTGTTGTGCGACATGGCGTCGTACAGGATATCCACGGCCTGGCGCAGCGCAGCGCGCTCGTACACGCGAAAAGCCGGCCAGCCTTCGTCGGCCACGATCCTGGCTATGGACTTTCCCGCGGCTTTCATCACCAGGTCGTCCGTATCCAGGGCGGGACAGGTGCATTTCTGCGCAAGAGCTTTGGCCGTATGGCTTTTTCCACAACCGCGCGGGCCGACTAAAAACAATATCTGCATGTTCCCCTTCCTTTGGTTGCCCGGCAAAAATGGGAGAAGGCCGTGTTCGGGCTTTACAGCCGATTCTTTCCGAATATAAAGTACATCTTTTGCGAAGGCAAAATTTTTTCCATCTTGCAGCTAAAGGCCCGCAATGACCCGCTTTCCCCGCGTGCACCGTCTGCCGCCGCGCATGTTCGTGACGCGCTGATCGACGGTCCGGGCTTCGGCGCGTGTGGCGACGGCCACACGCGTTCAGCCTGATCGAAAACCGGCAACGGGTCAAGCAGGCGGCCGCAAGCATCAAACGGGCGCTTTCAGGAGGCATCAATGAACCCGCGTAAACAACTGATCGTCGGACTTGCCGGATACGGCGTCGTCGGCTCGGGCTTCGCCCGGGCGCTTGAAGAGAACCGCGATCTCATTCGCCGCCGCACGGGCTGCGATATCGTGATCAAGACCGTGGCGGTCAAGGACCTGAACGAACAGTTCGCCTGCCCGCTGCCCGCCGGCGCGGCCCTGACCACCAAACTCGACGACCTGGTGCAGGATCCGGCCATTGAAGTCGTGCTGGAACTCATCGGCGGCGTCAAGATCGCGCACGGCCTTATCCGCAGCGCCCTGGAAGCGGGCAAACACGTAGTCACCGCCAACAAGGCCCTGTTGGCCGAAGACGGCGTCGACCTTTTCCGCCTTGCCGGCGAAAAGGGCCTGTATCTCGGCTATGAAGCCAGCATCTGCGGAGGCATTCCCATTGTGCAGGCCATGCGCGAAGGTCTTGCGGGCAACACCGTGCTGGCTCTTTCCGGTATTCTGAACGGCACCAGCAACTACATCCTTTCCGCCATGAGCGCCAAGGGCCAAAGCTTTGCCGGCGCCCTCGGCGAAGCCCAGAAGTTGGGTTTCGCCGAAGCCGACCCCACCCTGGACATCGAGGGTTTCGACGCGGCGCACAAGCTGGTGCTGCTCATTCGTCTGGCCTGGGGCATCGACTATCCATTCAGGGACCTGCCGGTGCAGGGGATCAGCCGCATGGACTCCGAAGACATCAATTTTGCCCACGAACTGGGCTACCGCATCAAGCTGCTGGGGCAGGCCCGCATGGAGAACGGCAAGCTGGAGGCCGGAGTTTTTCCCACCCTGGTGCATGAAGACTTCATGCTGGCCAAGGTCGACGGGTCATTCAACGCCGTGTGGATCAAAGGCAACGCCGTGGGCGCCGTGTTCATGCACGGCCGGGGCGCCGGGGCCATGCCCACGGGTAGTTCCGTGCTGGCCGACGTGATGGCCATCGCCAGAGACGCGAAACCCAACAATACCGGTTTTGTGGCCCAAACGCCCTCTTCGGCGGAGCTGCTCTCTCCGCTTGATGCGGTCAGCAAGCATTATCTCCGTCTCATGGTTCCCGACCGGCCCGGCGTTCTGCGCGACGTGGCCGGGGCCATGGCCGACAACGGCATGTCCGTGGCCCAGGTTATTCAAAAAGGCCGGGACATCGACGTGGTGCCTCTGGTCTTCATGACCCACGCGGCCAAAGCCAGCGCCGTGGAAAACGTCATAAAAGTCTTATGGGCCAAGGGACTTTTGAAGGCGGATCCCGTCTGCTACCGGGTACTGGCGCGAGACTGAAAACTCTGTTACAAGGGCCTCATGCATAGTGGGAGGGCGGCTCTTGGGGCCGCCCTCCCTAAGCGCTTTTTGCAAAAGGCATTTTTCGGCATACCGCCGTCTCTTTTTTCGCACAGGTAGGGCAATGTCATGATCAACGAAAACATCCCGATTTCCGTTCAGGGTCTCGCTCTGGTCAAGGCCGAGTTGGAACGGCTGAAGAAAGCCCGGCCCGAAATCATCCAGACCATCAAGGAAGCGCGCGAGGAAGGCGATCTCAGCGAAAACGCCGGCTATCACGCCGCGCGTGAACGCCAGGGCATGCTTGAAGCCAAGATAACCTATATCGAGTCGCGCATGCCGCTCTTCACCGTGGTGAATCTCAAGGCCATCAAGGCCGATACCGTCGCCTACGGCGCAACAGTGGTTCTGGAGGACGCGGAAACCGGCGAGAACAAGGAATACACCGTGCTCGGCCCGGACGAAACCGAATACGTCAAAGGCAGCATCTCGGTGTTTTCACCCGTGGGGCGCGCGCTGCTCGGCCGCGCCGAAGGCGACGAAATCACCGTGGACGTGCCGCGCGGCCGCCTGACCTATGAAGTGCTCAAGGTCGAATATCGCGACCCTTCGGGTTTTTTCCCCGCCCCTCAAGAGTGAGCAAGTCGCAAGGCAGTTCAGGCTCTCTTCAATCTCGCAAAATATGTTGTATTTATGCGATAAAACCGGCGTAACCAAGCGGAGAAAAGACCGTCCGTCTTGTATGGACATGCGCGCCGGTATGCACGATGCAAATGCGAGGTAAAAAATGCCGCATTGCTCCGCCCGGTGCACACAAAAGTGTGCGCATTTCAACCCGGAGACTGGTCCAAACTCCTCTACTATCCCACAAGAATGACATTACAGGCCGACTGGCCTCACCCCTGAGAATATACCATTGCGAAGCTACACAGCCGGGTTGTGCCCTTGTTGTTTATTTTCGATCAGCAATTTCTCTCTGAAAAATTCAGGAAACTCCGGTTGGCTTTTACCTGGTGCTTTTTTTCATTTGCTGGCGC
>JAVBRE010000135.1:0-11854 GCA_031548325.1 Desulfovibrionaceae bacterium | reverse complement strand
CCGCCAGGCGCCCCGGGGCCTGCGGGCTGTCGGGTTCCCTGGGGCCCCCCCCGTGGGGGGGGGGGGTGGGGGGTGGCCCCCCCCCCCCCGCTGCTGAATCAGGGGAAGAAACCCCGAATTTTTTCCGCCTTGCTCAGGCGGCTGATGGCCACCATGTACGCGCCCATGCGGAAAGGAGCCTTTTTTGCCGCAGCAGCGGCGGCCACCCGGTCGAAAGCCCGCAGCAGATACTCCTCCAGGCGCTTGTTCACTTCCTCTTCCGTCCAACTGACATGCTGCATGTTTTGAGCCCATTCGAAATAGGACACGATCACGCCGCCGGAATTGGCCAGCACGTCAGGCACTATGGTGATGCCGCGCTTCGCCAGAATCGCGTCGCCGTCCACGTTGGTGGGACCGTTGGCGCCTTCGACCACCAGCTTGGCCTTGATGTCGCCGGCGGTGGCACCGGTGATCTGGTTTTCCAGGGCGCAGGGCAGCAACACGTCACAGTCGCAGGTGATCAGTTGGACATTGGAAATCTTTGAGCAGCCCTTCGCGGCGTACCCTTCCAGGGATCTGGTCTTGCTGGCGGCGATATAGCGCAGCATGTCGGGAATATCGTGCCCTTCGGCATTGTAATAGCCGCCGGAAATGTCGCTGACCCCGACGATCCGGAACCCGGCCGCGTGCATCAATTTCGCGGCCGTGCCGCCCACGTTGCCCATGCCCTGCACTGCGACCCGCACGGGGTTCATCTTGATGCCCAGGTATTCCAGAGCGCGCTTGACGATGATCATGATGCCCCGGCCGGTGGCTTCCGTACGGCCCAGGGTGCCGCCGATTTCGATGGGTTTGCCGGTGACCACGCCCGGCACGGCGTATCCCGTCATCATGCTGTAGGTATCCATCACCCAGCCCATGACTTCGGCGTTGGTGTTGACGTCCGGCGCGGGAATATCGATGTGCGGCCCGATAATGGGCATGATCATGGCCGTGTAGCGCCGGGTCAGGCGTTCCAGCTCGCGCTTGCTGAGCTTCGTCGGATCCACGCGGATAGCCCCTTTGCCGCCGCCGTAAGGAATGCCCGCCACGGCGCACTTGAAGCTCATCCAGGCGGCAAGAGCCTTGACCTCGGCCTTGTCCACATCCTGGTGGTAGCGAATGCCGCCCTTGGCCGGCCCCAGCGTGGTCGAATGCTGCACCCTGTAGCCGTCAAAAACCCGGACCGATCCGTCGTCCATCTGCACGGGCACGGCCACTTTCATTTCCCGTTCGCAGTACTTGAGGGTTTCGTAATCGGCGGGCGCAAGACCCAGCATGGAAGCCGCGGATTCAAGATCTTTCAGCATATCTTCGTATGGATTGTAATTCGAACTCATATTTCCTCCGGGTTTATCCTGTGAACATATTAATAGGTATTGAGCTCTATAGTATACTGTTTTTTATACAGATATAAAAGGGAAAAATTCAGAAAAGACACAGCGGGTTCCGCGGCTTTCACGCTCCGTGTTCACGACTCAAATACTGTAAGGAGTAAGGGCAGGGTGGCCTGAATCACCGTGGCTCGCCGCCAAGCGGCCATTTCAAACGTTAATTGTTCCATAGAGCCGCCAGCAGCGCCTGCAACCGCCCGGATACGGCTTGAGATGAAAAAGCCCCCATTGATGCCGCCGCATCCGCGCGCCATGCCGCTGTCACAGGCTTGGCCCATACAAGCCGCATGAGGCGCACCAGTTCCGGCGCGTCGATTTCCGCCCAGGTCATGTCCGAAGTAAAAAAGGCAAGCGAGCGGCACATGCGCTCTGAAACCGGGACCAGCGTATACGGCACGGGAAAGCTGTTACGCGCGGTCATGAACTGCATGTTGCCGGACCAGCCTGTGGCTATCACCGGATTGCCGAAACTGAGGGCTTCGGAAAGAGGCAGGCCCCAGGCTTCGGCGTGATGCGCGCTGACGTATGCGTCGCAAAGAGCGTGCAACGCGGCTATCTGGCCGTCGCTCAGTTCTTCCGGCAGGTTGATTATTCCGGGGATCTGGTCCAAAGCCTGCGGGCTGCGGTATTGCTTGACCACCAGCCGCACGGGAGTCCCTTCATTCGGAAAGGCCGCGCGCCAGGCCGACAGCAGGGTTTCGATGTTCTTGCGAGGATTTACCGTGTCGGTAATGGTATAAAAATAAAACATCCCGCGCTGCTCGCGCGGCCCCGGCCGCATATTCAGCCTGTTCATGACCCAGGCCAGGTCGGCCTGCGACGGCCTGGGACGCTCCACCACATGAGGGAGCACGGCGGCCCTGGGATGATGCGGCGCAAAAGCCGCCAGCGAAAAATCGGAACAGGTCCAGACCGCATCCACGTGCCGCAGACCTTCAATATAGGCCTGCGGCAGCCGCTCCGTCTCCCACACGGCGTACCCGACGCAGGGAATACGCGAAAGTTCGGGAATCGCGCGGCGGGCGTCGGCATAGGCCGGGGGGTGGTCGTGAAAGACGGCGATATCCGCCCGAGCCGGATCATCCACCAACGCATGCCCCGCGCGCTTCAGGCAGGCGGCATAGGCTTCGCCCGCCCTGCGGTGGCTGATGTAGCTGCTGAGAAGGTACAAAATGTTCACGGGCGTCGTTCCAGTTCCAGAAGGTCCTGCTTCAGAGCCCAAAGCACAAGAAAAGCCGCCCGCTCGTCAGCCGGGCCGGGCTCGGCGGCGGGCGCGGGCAGCAGGTCCGCCAGAGGAAGGGGCTTTCTGGCCCTGAACAGCAGACGCCGCAGGGCATCCGCATTCACCAGCCGCTCAATGCCCGCGTACAGCACGGGAAAATCCCGCTTCCGGTACACGGCTTCTCCGGCCCGCGTCCAGACAACCCTGTCCCCGCTTTCGGCGGCGGCCCCGGCCAGACGGCTGTAATAGCCGCCGAAAACTTCGCTGAACGCGGGATGCAGCGGGTGCGAAGACCGGGGCCGGCGCGCCGGAACAGCCGCAAGATCGTCCCAGAACGCGCAATATCGCTTGATGACGACGGGCCAGGCATAGTTCGCAAGCACTCGAGCCCTGGCGGAAGCGCCCATGCGCGCGCGCAGGCCCGGATCCGCCGCCAGAACGGCAATGGCCCGGGCCAGGGACGGGACATCAACCACGGTCTGCTGCGCTATCTGCAGATGATGCTGGTTGTCGAACCAGACTCCGGAAAGGGCGTCACTTTCCGCGCTGACGCCCGGGCCCAGCGTAGGTATCAGCAGTCCGGTCTCGCCTTCAGCTATCAAGTCGCGGTAGCCGTCAAAATCTGAAGCCACCACGGGCAGGGACGAAATCCCCGCTTCGAGCAGGGTCAGCCCGAAGGTCTCCTGCGGATTGTCCACCGGCGAAAGGAAGATGTCGGCGGCGGCGAACAGGTCTTTGCGCAGAGCGTCGTCCGGCGAAGGCAGGCAATGAAAACGTATGCCCAGTTGAGCGGCAAGCGCCGCCCAGGCTTGCGGTATATCGCCGCCCGCCTCCGCCCAGCCGGCCAGAACCAGGGCATATCCGCTTCGGGGCAGCCCCAGCCCTTCGGCCCGGACCAGAGCCCGCAACAAGGGCAAAATATCCATTTTTGAATAGTGCGATATGCGCGCGAAAACCAGCAACATCAAATCGCTTTCCGCCAGTCCCAACTGTCGCCGCATCCGCGCCGAACGCCCGGGCTTTTCTGCGGGTTCTGGAAAGGCGCCCGGATCGACGCCCAGGGGAATGCGGGCGAGCTTTGGCGAAGGCCAGGTTTTCTCGGAAAGACCGTATCCCGCGCGCAGGGCCCTGAACATGGAGGAAACGGCCCGCATCCCGGCCGTGGACGTCGCGATGATCGCGTCGCGCCCCGTGACCCCCGGCCAGATCTGGTCGAAAAAACAGGCCGCGTAACGGGCGTAGCTGAGCGAATGCGTGACCCCGGTGACGGGAAAAATATTCCTGGCTGCGGCATTGCGCAGACGCATCAGAGGAGCGCTGTCCGCGATGCAATCGGAAAGGTGAAAAACGTGATGCTCTCGTTCCGCCAGAGCTTCAGGCAGCGCATGCCGGGTAAAAATTTCGGCCGCCCCTTTCCGGCACAAAGCGGGAAAAAGCGTTTGCAGCCTGTCGCGCACCCGGCCGGCCAGCGCCTGGTCAGTCAGAAAAAAATGATAGGCATCGTAGGGGTTTGCGGTCAAAAGCGCAGAGATGAACCCTTCATTGGCGACTCCGCGGCCAAGGATGTCTCCCCCTTCAAAAAAAGGGTGCAGCGTTGCCCATATTCGTTTTTGCATGCAGCCACAGAGTCACAGATTGATTCGATTGTCAAATCTCCGCCGGAGCGCGCATTTTCTTTTCGCAACATGCTGAAAGCAGGCAATGTTTTCTATGGATCATTTTTTGCATAAATCGTCAAACCAAATATTGATCACAAGCCGGAAAGCAGTATGGTCGGAGGGAAATGTGGTGTATACGACAGACAGCCAAATACTTTGGGGGTTGGGCCTTTCTGAAGAACAGACGCAAAATTTGCGCTCTCTGGCCGGACCGGACTATGTATTGCGGACCTGGCCGGCGGACGCCCTGCCCGACTTTCATGCCATCGGCGGCGCGGACTCGCCCCACCTGATATGTCTCAGTATTGCAGGCTGCCGCGCCTTTGCCGCCAGGCCCGCATCCCAGACGGGGCATCTTGAGCTTGTGCCTAAAATGCTTCTGCTGGAAGAAAATGCCGGGCCTGATGATCTCGAAAAAGCGCTGGATTTCGGCGAAGCCGACATCATACGGCCGCCGCTGACCCCAAAACGCCTTGCGGCCTGCCTGCGCCGCGCCGCGGAAGCGGCCGCCCTGCATCGGGATATTCAGAACATGACCCGTGAAATTTTTCTGGACAGGGAACTTCTGGAACGCAAAAATAATACGCTCCGCTTCCTCGTCAACTTCCTGACGAGCACCGCCGAATCCTTCGCCGAAAACGAAATTCTGACCAAAGCCTATGTCTGTCTGCAACACCTCTTTCCTGTGCTGGGTATGCACGCGGCCTTGTTTGAAGAATCCGACGACGGCGAAATCCTGGCCGATTTGTACGTGGCAGCGCCCAAAAATCACGCGGCGCAACGGTCATGGCGCGACCTTTTGCTGGAATGCGCGGACAGCGCCTGCTCGGGAAAAACCGTACACCCGACCACAACGCAGCTCTTACTGCCCGGCGCCTCGCGAAACACGGCGCGCCCCGGCGACGGGCATCTGCTGACCCTTCCCCTGATCGTGGGAAAAGAAACCCTGGGCGTCGTACTGCTGCTCACCAGCATGGAACGCAACCTCGGCCGCGACGAAACCATGGCACTTGATTCCGCCCTGCGCCACCTGGCCCTCAGCCTGAAAAACGCCCGACGCTTTCAGCAGGCCTGTCGCGACGCGGACTGTGACAGCCTCACCGGCATATACAACCGCCGGCACTTCGAACAGACCCTGCACGTGGAAATTCAGCGCCACCGCCGCTACAGGCAGGACATGTCCCTGCTCATGCTGGACATCGACTATTTTAAGAAGATCAACGACACCTTGGGGCACCAGGCGGGCGACAGCGTGCTCCGCAATGTCAGCGGCCTGATATCCGAAACGATCCGCCAGGCCGACTATTGCGCCCGCTACGGCGGTGAAGAGTTCGTCATCCTGCTGCCGCACACGGATTCGGACAATGCGCAACTGCTGGCGGACCGCCTGCGCCGCGCCATTGAGAAACACGCCTTCGCTCATGACGGAAAACGCTTTACCGTCACCGCCAGTCTGGGCGTCGCCTCTCTGGCGCCGGGCGGCGAAAAAAGCGCCGCGGATCTGGCTCACGAAGCGGACCTTGCCTTGTACCAGGCCAAAAGGTCCGGCAGAAACCAGGTAATCGTCAGCCCGACGGCAAAGACGGCCGCGTGCGCGGCCATGTAGCGGCATATCTCCCTCTCCGCTAAATACGGCGCCGCAAATAACAACTTTTTTGCGGCGCCGTCATGTTCGCTCCTTGCCATTCTTCAAGGTCTTCAGTAATAATTCTTGATTAGAAGGCTCTTTTTATTTTCGCACCGCAAACCCGCAGACCAGGGGGCGCCCATGGACGTTGTATGGCTGTCACGGTTGCAATTCGCTGTAGCCGTCTTTTTCCATTTCATTTTTGTGCCCCTGACTCTGGGGCTGTCCGTGATGATCGCCCTGATGGAAACAAAATACGTGCGCAGCGGGGATGAAACATACAAACGCATGGCCAAATTCTGGGGCAAGCTCTTTTTGATCAACTTCGCCCTCGGAGTGGTCACGGGCATCACCCTTGAGTTTCAGTTCGGCACCAACTGGTCCCGCTATTCAAAATACGTGGGGGACATATTCGGTTCGCTGCTGGCCATTGAAGCCACTCTGGCCTTTTTTCTGGAATCGACCTTCCTCGCGGTCTGGCATTTCGGTTGGGAGCGGGTTTCAAAAAAAGTCCATCTCTTTGCCATCTGGGCCGTCGCGGCCGCGGGCAATTTGTCCGCGATCTGGATCATTCTGGCCAACGGCTGGATGCAGAACCCCGTGGGCTACGTGATCCGCAACGGCCGGGCGGAACTGGACAGTTTCTGGGCCGTTCTGACCAACCCTTTCGCCTGGACCCAGTTCTTTCACACCATCTTCGCCTCCTGGATGCTGGCGGGCTTTTTTGTGCTGGGCGTTTCCGCCTGGCACCTCGTCCGCCGCAATGAAGAAGAATTTTTCGGCCGCTCTTTTCGCATGGGCGCGGTGTTCGCCCTGGTCTTTTCCGCGCTGGTGGCCTTGCAGGGCCATCACCACGGAATGGTGGTGACCCGCATGCAGCCCGCCAAGCTCGCGGCCATGGAATCGCACTGGGAAACCCAGAAGAGCGCACCCATGTATCTGCTCGTCGTGCCGGACGAAAAAAACGAACGGAACCGGGTCGAGGCTTTCAAAATCCCCGGCCTGCTCAGTTTTCTCGCTCACGGCAGTTTTTCCGCCGAGGTCAAGGGCCTGAAAGACGTGCCCGCCACGGAACGCCCGCCGGTGCTGATGACCTTTCTCTCTTTCAGGGCCATGGTGGGACTCGGCACTCTCTTCCCGCTGCTGGCGCTTATGGCGTGGTTCTGGAGGAACAAGATCGCGGACAAGCCCTGGTTCGGCCGCATTCTGACCCTGGTGATACCCCTGCCTTATATCGCGATCATGGCGGGCTGGACCGTGGCCGAAGTCGGACGCCAGCCCTGGATCGTCTGGGGGCTGATGCGCACGGCCGACGCGGTTTCGCCCGTGCCGGGTTCGTCCGTGGCGCTGTCGCTGCTGGCTTTTATTGCGCTGTATTCCGTGCTGGGCGCGGTGGATATCTGGCTGCTCACCAAATATGCCCGGCTGGGGCCGGCCAAGGCCGCTGAAAACCCGTCGCTTTAGAGTCGACAGGAGGAATCGTCATGCTCGAAGGAACCTGGTTCATCCTCTGGGGTCTGCTCTGGGCCATCTATTTCGTGCTGGACGGCTTTGATCTCGGCATGGGCACCCTTTTGCCCTTTATCGCCGGAACGGACACGGAAAAGCGCATCGTCTTCAACGCCGCCGGGCTCTTCTGGGACGGCAACGAAGTCTGGCTGATCACCGCCGGCGGCGTCACATTCGCGGCCTTTCCCACCGCTTATGCAGTGATGTTCAGCGCGCTTTACGCGCCGCTGCTGCTGCTTTTGTTCGGCCTGATCATCCGCGCGGTCTCCTTCGAGTTCCGCAACAAGGTCGATTCCGACCGCTGGCGCAGGGTGTGGGACAGGTGCCATTTTTTGGGCAACTTTGTGCCGGCCCTGCTGCTGGGCGTAGCCTTTTCCAATCTCTTTCTGGGCATCCCCATTGACGGCGATGGGGTCTATCACGGCAACATACTGAAACTGCTTAACCCTTATGGCCTTGTGGGCGGCGCGCTGTTTGTGACGATGTTCTGCATGCACGGGGCGCTGTGGCTGGCGATCAAGTCCGCGACGATCATGCACGACCGGGCCGTCGGCTGCGCGAAAACCTTGTGGCCCTGGGTGCTGGCCCTCAGCGTTCTCTTTTTGCTGATGACCTATACCTATACGGATCTGTATGACAATTACGGACGCGTTCCCCTGCTCTTCCTTCTGCCTCTCGGCGCGGTCGGCTTTCTTGCCGCCGTCAGGGTCATGCTGTTCAAAGGCAAGGACATTTATGCCTGGGCCTGCAGCGCCGGCTTCATCGCCTGCGTCACTCTGTTCGGGGTTGTCGGCATGTTTCCGCGGCTTGTGCCTTCAAGCATGGACCCCGCTTTCAGCATCACCATCCGAAAAGCGGCTTCCAGTCCGCTGACCCTGAAAATCATGCTCGGAGTCGCGCTCGTCGCGGTGCCGGTAGTCATCGCCTATCAGGCCTGGGTCTACTTTACTTTCTCTCACAAGGTGACAGAAGAAGAACTTGTCTCGGGCAAGGCGTTTTATTATTGAATCCAAACGAGGCACCGCAATCTTGCATGCTGAAGGTCCTATGCTGCGCGATCCTGAAATTGCAAAATACTTTGTCAAGGCGACGACCGGCATTGTCGCGACCATGGCCGGCATTGAAGCTGTTCCCGGCACTCCGTTCGTCAAAAAAGACCAAACCGCCCGCGGCGATATCTCCGCCATCATCGGCGTCACCGGTCCAAGAAAAGGCACTATCGCCATGTCTTTTACCAAAGAATGCGCCTTTGCCATCGTCCTCGGCATGCTGGGCGATTCGGTTGAAGACCTGATGCAGGACGCCCAGGACGCCGTGGGAGAGATCGCCAACATGGTTTCGGGCCAGGCCCGTGCCGGCATCGCGGAAAAAGGCCTGGTTCTGCAGGGCGCTACCCCTTCGGTGATCACAGGAGAAAACCACCATATCCGCCATATGAGCAGCGGCGCGGTGATCGCCATCCCTTTCAGCACCAAGGCCGGACCCTTTACCGTGGAGTTTTGTCTGGAGCAACCGTGACAGGAGAAAGCATGAAATACCTCATCGCTGAAGATTTTGCGGGTCTGCCCGCGCCCTTTATCTTTCCCGACCGGGTGACCCATACGGACATGCGCGAGCAACTGCCCTACACCCGTATCCTGTCCGCCGGATACATCAGTCTGTCCGGCGACGCTTTCGTTTGCAGCGGCGGCGACGCCGACCTGAACCTTTTTTCCCGGCCGGAAGACGCCGCGATCATCAACGCCAGCTTCACCCCCGGAACGGCGGAAAGCGTCTTGCCGGCATAGCCTGTTGCAATAAGTTTTTTCTAATATATATTTTATTGTATCTTTTTTGCTATGCAAAAATAAAGGCATCGCCAACTATGCTTGTAAAAAAAATCTGCATGATAGGAGCGTTTTCTGTAGGAAAAACCTCTCTTGTCCAACAATATGTCCATACCATTTTTTCTGATCGATACCTGTCGACAATAGGAGTGAAGATCAGCAAAAAACACCTGGCGCTCGACGGGCAGGATGTTGAATTGATCATTTGGGACATGGGAGGCAAAGACGATTTTGTAGACATCAACATGCCGTATCTGCGCGGCGCCGTGGGTTTTCTCATCATTGCCGACGGCACCCGCGGCGACACTCTGGACATCGCGCTGGAATTAAAAGACAGAGCCCTGCGCCAGGTCGGCGAAGTGCCTTTTTTGATTTTGCTCAACAAGGCGGACATTCATGAAAGCTGGGAAGTGGATGAGACGAAAATAGCCTTGCTGCGCGAGCAAAATATGCCGCTGTTGCTGACCAGCGCCAAGACCGGTCAGAGCGTCGCAGAGGCTTTTGAGACCCTGGCCCGCGCAATGACCCGGGATCAGATTTGAGCGGACCGGGCGATTTTGCCGCCGCCCTGCTGCGCGACCCGGGCAAAATTCTGCGTTTCTCGTTGCGCGCGGCGGATGGTGCCGGACGATACGGAGGCGAGAAATTCATCATTCTCGCCCCGTACGCATCGCGTTTCGTTGAATCACGCCGGCTTTTGCATGTCCGCCTTGAGCGCCGCAAGTTGCGCCGTCAGTTGCGAAATCTGCGCGTTCAGGCTGGACATGGTGCTTTCTTTGACTTCTTCGGGCATGGATGAACTGCCCGCGACCTGGGTTATTCGAGTCTGCAACTCTTCGATCTTTTTTTCCAGATTTTCCACCTGGTCGGCCGATGAGGAAGAAGAAGCTTTGCCCGTGGCTTTATCTACGGCTTCGCTCAGTTTGTCCCCGGCTTTTTGCGCCGCGGTTTCGTTTTTGTCGTTCGTCTGCTGCGCGTCCGAAGACGCCGCGGCCTGCTGCATCTCGCGCGCCCGGTCAGAGATGCTGACCCTGTCCGCCTTCCACGATACAGGACTCAAAATTTCGCTGTCTTCATCCTGCTGCCGGCGTTTCTTTTCTTCAAGTTCCACCTGGCTTGCGGCGCTGAAAATATCGTCTATACGCATGGCTCACTCCTTCAGTACAAGGAAAAAAATGCCCCCCCGGCTTAAAAAAGCAAGATTCGTACCGCTTCGGACGCTTTCAGCGGCGCGTTTTGTTCCGAACATCCGCCAGCAGCGCGGAAGAATAATGCGAAAAAATCGCAACGCCCGAAGAACTCATGCAGACCCCAAAAAGCTGTTTTCGGCGGCGCCGCCGACATAAAAAATAAAAATCGCCCCCCTTTCCCATTACGGGTCAAAAAGGGTATTATGGATTCGCCATAGGCAAAGCGATGCCGAAGCCGAACGGCCGCGCATGATCAACGGCGGCATCGCGATAATCCGGTGGCACAGAACAGCGGGTGCTTCAGGGCGTTTTGCTTTTGAGATTGCGCAATGAACGTTTAGCAACCGGTATACGTTTCAGCATATAACAATGCGAGATCACAAAGCTAAATGACACGCTTCACGGGCGTCCGCTTCGCGTCTGCCAGGCAATTTCAAAGTGAAATTGCTGTACCGCAAATGATTTTCGAAATACCAAAAGGAGAAATCGCATGGAACGCAAAGGCATCATCACCTTCAAAGGCAATCCTTTCACCCTGCTCGGCACGCCCGTGCAAAAAGGCGACAAGGCTCCGGACTTCACCGCCCTGGCCAATAATCTGACCCCAAAGGGGCCGGCCGATTACAAGGGTAAAACCATAATCATCTCCGTTGTGCCTTCTCTGGATACCGGAGTCTGCGACCTGCAAACCAAGCGTTTCAATACGGAGGCGGCGGCGCTCGGCGGCGGCGTGCAAATTCTGACCATTTCCTGCGACCTGCCCTTTGCCCAGGCCAGATGGTGCGGAGCGACGGGGTCCACGGCTCTTGAAACCCTGTCCGACCATAAGGACCTGTCTTTCGGCATGGCGTACGGCGTGGTGATCAAAGAGCTGCGCCTGCTTACCCGCTCCATTTTCGTCATCGATAAAAACGGCAGGATCACGTACAGCGAAATCGTGCCGGAAGTGACCACGGCCGTGAATTTCGACGCCGCCCTGGCCGCCGCCAAAGCGGCACTGTAATCCGGCATCTCATTGACCGCAAAGCCCCTTTCCAGATGCTGGAAAGGGGCTTTGTTACTGAATGGGGGCGCAGGGGCATCATGCCCCTGCCGGTAGAACCGGGAAGGCGCCGCCTTCCCGGTTCTTTCTACGACACCGTGCCGCCGGGCGTCACCTTCGCGCCGGGAACGAGCATTTCCAGCCGCCCGCCGCCATGCGCGGTCAGAATCATGCCGCGAGACTCAAGGCCGCGCAACATGCGCGGCGCCAGGTTCGCCACTACCGTCACCTGGGTTCCCACCAACTGCTGCGGATCAAAATATGCAGCAATGCCGCTGACGATCTGCCGGGGCTTTTCTTCACCCAGGTCGATTTCCAGACGCAACAGTTTGTCGGCGTTGGGGTGCTTTTCAGCCGCAACTACC
>JAVBRE010000028.1:0-12231 GCA_031548325.1 Desulfovibrionaceae bacterium | reverse complement strand
CGTGGGCGTTCTTTTGCGGCGGTCTAACACCCAACCATAATACCCCCACCCAAAAACACCGCCGCTTGCTCGCCTGCCGGCAATTTTAGCGACGCTCGTAAGAATAAAATAATTGACAAATAATCTAATTTTAGATATTTTGTCATTATGCATAAACATACCCCTGAACAACAGTTGCTGCTTGAGCAGATAAAACAAATCGCAGAGGGCATCGGCCGCACTTTTGCCCCCTTTTGCGAAGTCGTGGTGCACGACCTGCTGACGCCCCAAAACGCCGTGCTTGCCATCCACAACAATCTTTCCGGCCGTGAAGAAGGCCATCCGGCCACGGAACTGGGCTTTTCGCGCATCGCCGACCCCGGCTATCCCCAGGTCATCGCCAACTACCCCAACACCTTTGCCGACGGCCGCCAGGTCAAAAGCACCTCCGTCGGCGTCAAGGACTCGCAGGGCCGGTACATCGCCGCGCTGTGCCTCAACGTGGACCTTTCTCTCTTTCAGGGCCTGCGCCACGTGCTGGACCAGTTCAGCGCCCTGGACGCGCCCGAGGATGCCGGAACCCGCGACTCTCTCGACCCGACGGGCGCGGAGGCCATCCGCAGCCATATCGACAGTTTCGCGGCGCGGCTGTCTACCACGCCGCGGGCTCTGAAAGCCGAGGACAAACGCCTGCTGCTGCGGGAACTCAAAGAATCCGGCCGGCTGGAACGGCGGCGGGCCATGGAAACCGTGGCCGGGCACCTGGGAATTTCGCGCGCCACTGTCTACAATTACCTAAAATAATATGCTGTTTCAGGAGAATTTTTCATGAAAGAAGAAATTCGCACGTCCAAAGCCCCCTTGCCCGGCGGCCCCTATTCTCAAGGGCTGAAGGCCGGTTCTCGCGTCTATGTCGCCGGGCAGCGCCCCGTTGATGCGGCGACGAACGCCATTCCCGAAAATTTTACGGACCAGGCCAGGCAGTGCCTGGAAAACGTGCGCCATGTACTGCAAGCCACCGGGGCAAGCATGGACGACGTAGTCAGGGTCGGCGTGTATCTGGCCGACATCCGTTATTTTGCGGAGTTCAATTCGGTGTACGCGGACTTTTTCAAAGCCCCTTTTCCGACCCGGACCACCATCAGCTGCGCCTTGCGCGGCATTCTGGTGGAAGTGGACGCCATTGCGGAATTATAAGGAGAAACGCCATGCTGCACTGTGAGCTTTGCGGCCGGAACGTTGAAGAAAAAAGCCTGCCCTGGCGCTGTTCCTGCGGCGGAGCGCTGTTCTGCGACCCCGCGCCTTTTCGTTTCGCGCCCGACCGCTCTTTGCCCGGGCTGTGGCGCTATGCGTCTTCTTTGCCGGTGGCTTGCCCACAAAATCCGGTCACTCTGGGCGAAGGCATGACCCCGCTTGCCCCCTGCGTCTGGGATTACGGCGCGGGCAAGGCGGAAATCCTCTGCAAGTTCGACGCCCTGAGTCCTACGGGCTCGTACAAGGATCGGGGCATCGCCGTGCAGATATCGCGGTTGAAGGAATTGGGCGTGTCCCATCTGGTGGAAGATTCGTCCGGCAACGCCGGGGCTTCCATGGCGGCCTACGCGGCAGCCGCGGGCATCGCCTGCGACATTTACGTTCCTGCCTCGGCATCTGAAGGCAAATGTGTGCAGATAGCGGCCTGCGGCGCCACGCTGCACCGCATTCCCGGTCTGCGCGCAGCCGCCACGGCCGCGGCGGAAGAGGCGGCGAAAAGCGTGTATTATGCCAGCCACAACTGGAGCCCCTA
Source organism: Desulfovibrionaceae bacterium (assembly GCA_031548325.1). GTDB lineage: Bacteria > Desulfobacterota > Desulfovibrionia > Desulfovibrionales > Desulfovibrionaceae > FLUQ01. The sequence goes on along the minus strand of JAVBRE010000028.1, from coordinate 10,466 downwards.
TTTCCCCGAAGGCATCAAGACCTATGCTTTTGAAATTTACGAGCAATTGAAAAACCAGGTTCCGGACAACATTATCGTCCCGGCCGGCCAGGGCAGCCTCGTCAACGGCGCGCGGCGCGGTTTCGCTGAAATAGCCGGAGCAGGAGGACATACGGCCATGCCTCGCATTTTCGGCGTGCAAAGCGAGCATTGCGCGCCCCTCTATGAAGCCTGGAAACGGGGCGACGACGCCAGCCGTCCTTTTGAGGCCGCCCCGACCATGGCCGAAGGCATCGCGTCCAGCGCGCCCGTGCGCAGCAGATCAGCCATCGCCGCTATCCGCGAAAGCGGCGGCGCCTTTCTCACCGTCTCGGAAAAAGAAATTTGGGCGGCCTTTGAAAAACTGGCGCAAAAAGGCATCTATGTGGAGCCCACCAGCGCCGCGGCTTTGGCGGGGCTTTCCAAATTGCTGCAACAAGGGGTAATACGGCCCGATGAGCGCACGGTGGCGCTGCTATCAGGATCGGGCCTGAAAGCCACGGACAAGATTTTGCAACTCCGGGCCGATCCGCCGCGTTGACGACATTAAGGGCGCCTGGACGACGGCGTCCGCCAAAGCGGCGCAGGACTATTGCGGGAGGAAGACATGAACCTGAGCGGGATCAGCACGCCTGCGGCCATTATTGATATCTCACGCATGAGGGCCAACATAGATCGCATGCAACAGCGCATGAACGGCCTGGGGGTCGGCTTCCGGCCCCACGTCAAAACCGCCAAATGCCTGCCCGTGGCTGAAGCCCAACGCGCCGTCGGAGCAAAGGGCATCACGGTCTCCACCATGAAAGAGGCGGAGCAGTTCTTCGCGGCCGGCTATACCGACATTACTTACGCCGTGGGCATGGCTCCGAACAAGCTGCCCCAGGCTCTGGACCTGATGCGCCGGGGCTGCGGCCTGACAATTCTGACGGACAGCGTGGAAGGGGCGAGGGCCATCGCCAAGTTCGGCAAAGCCCGCAACACCGCTTTTACCGTACTGATTGAAATCGACACCGACGGGCACCGTTCCGGCATCGTGCCCGAAGACCCCATTCTGCCCGCCGTGGCCACCGCTCTTGTTCAAGGCGGGTCCGCCGTGGCCGGGGTGCTGACCCATGCCGGCTCCAGCTATGACTATTCTGAAGCCGCGGCCCTGGAACGCATGGCGGAACAGGAACGGTCCGGTTGCGTGCGCTCGGCGGTCCGCCTGCGCGAGGCCGGTTTTGCCTGCCCCGTGGTCAGCGCGGGCTCGACCCCCACGGCCCTGTCCGCAAAAAACCTGGACGGCGTCACCGAGGTCAGGGCCGGAGTCTACGTCTTTTTTGACCTGGTCATGCGCAACGTCGGGGTCTGTTCCTGCGGGGATATCGCCCTGTCGGTACTGACCACGGTCATCGGCCACCAGCATGAAAAAGGCTGGGTCATCGTGGACGCCGGCTGGATGGCCATGAGCCGCGACCGGGGCACGGCGCGGCAGGGCCACGATTTCGGCTACGGCCAGGTCTGCGACCTCGCCGGCGTCGTTCTGCCGGGATACACAATGAGCGGGGCCAACCAGGAACACGGCATCATCAGCCGCGAGGACGGCCTTGACAAGAACATCGCCGAACGTTTTCCCATCGGGACCATGCTGCGCATCCTGCCCAACCACGCCTGCGCCACGGGCGCGCAGTTTCCCGAGTACCACGCTCTGGGCGCTGACGGCGAGATCCAGACCTGGCCCCGTTTTTACGGCTGGTAAACATGGATCTGACGTTCGCGCCTTCCGCCGTGTTGTTCGCCCCCATACAAGAAATTGGGAGCCTCATATGACCGGCGCACTTCGGAAATATCCCCCGCAGGCGTGCTCGGTTTTTCCTGCGCCCTTGTCGGGGCAGCTCTGGCCATCACCCACGGCAGGATATGGAATCTTTTTTCCGGCCAGGTCGGCCTGGGTGAATTGTTGATCTTCGGCTGCGTGTTCTGCTGGGCCTCTTATTCGCTGCTGGGCAAGATCGCCCTGGAAAAGCTGAGCCCGCTCATGTCCACCACCTGGGCCTGCATTTTCGGCCTTGTCCTTCTGGCCCCGGCCGCCGGGTTTGTTCTGGTGCTGAGCGGGATACGGCTCATTCAGAGACCATAGGTACTGTCTTGTTTCCATACGGGGCTCCGCCCCGCACCCCGCAAGGGGGCGCGGCCCCCTTGACCCACGATTTTTTCCGGTTACTTGAAAAGCAGCCCTCGGCGGTACCCAAAATATCTGATAACGTTGTAGCAAAGGAGGTCCGCCATGAACCGCGTCACTATAAGCGTCAAAGAAATCACGGATGCCGAGATCCCCCGTTGCGCGAAGGTCGTCAGGGACTCTTTCGCCACCGTGGCCGCCGACTTCAGCCTGACCCGGCAAAACTGCGCGTCAAATCCCGCTTTTTTGGAAGACGAAAAATTGCGGCAAGAACGCGGCCGGGGCGTGCTTCTGTTCGGCCTTTATGAAGGAAGCGAACAGGCAGGCTTCGTCGCGCTCGAAAAAAACTCTCCCGACCTTTGGTTTCTGGAAAAGCTGGCCGTCCTGCCCACGCACAGACATAAGGGATACGGCACGCGCCTGATGGACCATTGCCGCAGCCATGTGCGGCAACAGGGCGGAAAACGCATCTCCATCGGCATCATTTTCGAAAACACGGTGCTCCTTCACTGGTATGAAGCCTACGGCTTCACCCGAACAGCGCTGAAGACCTTCCCGCATCTGCCCTTCACCGTCTGCCTGCTGGAAATCACGGTATAAAACAACCGGCGCGTTTTAGTCAGAAAACGCGCCGGTGGCGATATATCCGGGTCCGAGGGCTTTGCCCCTTGCGGGGTGCAGCAGGCGCGGCCAGTGCAGGGGCAGCGCCCCTGCTTTCGCCGGGCTTATTCCCCGCCGATCTTCAATTTTTTGGGAGCGGACGCCTTGGGCGCCGCTTTGGGCGCTCTGGGGGCCGTCGCTTTGGGGGCCTTGGGTTTGGGCTGTTTGGCAGCCGGGCCGTCAGCCTTGGGGGCTTTGGCGGTTTTGGCTTTGGCCGCTTTGGTTTTGGCTTTTTCTGTTTCGGCTTTGTCCTTGGGGTCCAGAGAAGGCGCGCCGCGGGTCAGCTCAATGACGGCCATGGGAGCCGCGTCGCCCTGACGGGGCAGACTGAGCTTCAGCACCCGGGTGAAGCCGCCGGGAACGCCGGCAAAGCCGGGAGCGACCTCGTCGAACAGGCGTTTCACCAACTTGTGGCTGCCCAGCACCCGATACGCTTCGCGCCGCGAATGTAAATCATTCTTCAGGCCAAGAGTGATCAGGGGTTCAACAACGCCGCGCAGTTCCTTGGCCTTGGCTTCGGTTGTCGTAATACGCCCGTAAGTAATCAGGGCTTTCGCCATGTTACGGAACAGGGCCTTGCGGTGAGCGGGCGTCCGGCTCAGTTTGCGCCCGGAATTTTTATGCCTCATTTTGCTGTTTCCCCTTCCATTCCTGATATTTCTTCTCAAATCCGTCTATTTTCATGCCGAAATCAAGATTCATCTCGGCCAGCACCTTGCGAATCTCATCAAGGGATTTGCGGCCGAAATTCTTGGTCTTCAGCATTTCGGCTTCGGTCTTCTGCACCAGTTCGCCCACCAGATCGATGCTGGCGCTCTTCAGGCAGTTGGTTGCGCGAACCGAAAGTTCCAGCTCGTCAATGGACTTGAACACGTTTTCGTTGAGATCGGAAATGCCGGAGTTGCTGTTGCCGGATCCGCCCGCCGCGCGTTCATCAAAATTGATGAACACGGAAATCTGATCTTTCAGGATCTTGGCGGAATAGGCAATGGCGTCTTCAGGACTGACGGAACCGTCGGTCCAGACTTCCATGATCAGCTTGTCATAGTTGGTCATCTGGCCGACGCGCGCCTGTTCTACGGCATAAGCCACCTTGCGGATGGGCGAAAAGCTGGCATCCAGGGTGATCAGGCCGATTTCCTCGGACAGGCCCTCATGCATGTCGGCGGGCACGTAGCCCTTGCCCATGCGAGCTTCAAGCTCAATGGACAGGTCAATATTTTCGGTCATGGTGAACAGCGGCAATTCCGGGTTCAGCACGGTGACGTGCTGCGTGCAGACGATGGCCCCCGCGTTCACGACGCCCTTGCCCTTGACGTCAAGGGTCAGGCGCTGCGGCGCGTCGGTGTCCATGGACAGACGCACCTGCTTCAAGTTCAATACAATATTGGTGGCGTCCTCAAGAACACCGGGAATGGTCGTAAATTCGTGCTGAACACCGGAAATTTTCACGGCAACCAGCGCGGCCCCCTGCAATGATGCAAGCAGAACGCGGCGCAATGCGTTGCCCAGCGTTGTGGCGTAGCCCCGTTCCAGAGGTTCGCACACAAATTTGCCGTACAGCGCATCACTGGGGTCGCTGTCGCGCAATATCTGTTCCGGCTTAACCAATTCGGACCAGTTCCGGGCATTAATCAGCCTGTCGCCTTGTTTAGTGAGCATGCTTATACCCGCTTATGTTAATTGCGCGCGGCCGCGTTCGCCAAAGCAACACGGTCCTTGCGCTGACGGCCGCATCATCGCACAGGGCGAGGCGCCGTCGTATTATTATCGCCGCAGTCGGAAAAAATCCGCGCATCAGACCCGACGCCGCTTGGGAGGACGGCAGCCATTGTGCGGAATGGGCGTCACGTCCCGAATGAACGCGACTTTGAACCCGGCGACGTTGACGGCCCGCATGGCGGATTCACGCCCGGTTCCCGGTCCCTGCACATAAATGCCCACAGTGCGCATGCCGTTGTCCTGGGCACGGCGGGCGGCTTGTTCCGCCGCAACCTGAGCCGCGAAAGGGGTCGATTTGCGCGAACCCTTGAACCCGGCTTGCCCGGCTGAGGCCCAGCTGACAGCGTTGCCCCGGGTATCGGTGAAAGTAATTATAGTATTGTTGAACGAAGCCTGGATATGGACGATGCCCACCGGCACATTCTTCTTTTCTTTTTTCTTGACCGCACGCTTGGCTTTAGCCATGACTTACTCTCGATTCAAAGGTTGACTATTTTTTCTTGGGCGTTGCGCCTCTGCGCGGGCCTTTACGGGTGCGCGCGTTGGTATGCGTGCGCTGCCCCCGGCAGGGAAGGCCTTTTCTGTGCCGCAGGCCGCGATAGCAGCCAATGTCCATGAGCCGCTTGATGCTGCTGGACGTTTCGCGCCGCAGGTCGCCTTCAACCTTATGGTTCTGTTCGAGTTCCTTACGGATCTCATTGATTTCGTCCGCGGAAAGATCATCAATGCCGCGGGTCCAGTCAACGCCCGTGACGTCAAGAATCTTCAATGCGGTGGCGCGCCCGATGCCGTAAATGTAGGTCAGGGCGATGTCCGCGCGCTTGCCTCTAGGCAAATCAACTCCAGCAATTCTGGCCACTTGGAACTCCTGCTTCGCTTAGCCCTGGCGCTGCTTGTGCCGGGGGTTATCGCAGATTACCCGCAAAACGCCGCACCGGCGAATCACTTTGCATTTGGGGCACATTTTCTTTACGGAAGGTCTGACTTTCATAGTCCACTCCAATAGACCGTCGGTCTCAGGCCCAAAAGGGCATCATCGATACAAACAAAACATGAACAAAGGGCTATAGCATTCGTAAAAAAGGCCGTCAAGCGGCTACGCCCATTTGCGGCGACAAACTCAGTATCTCCGGGTCCCCGGCGGTCACGGCAACGGAATGCTCAAAATGCGCCGCCATGCCCCGGTCGCGCGTCACCGCCGTCCAGCCGTCAGACAGTATGTCCACCTCATAGCCGCCTGCGGCGACCATGGGTTCTATGGCCAGCACCATTCCTTCCTGCAAGGGCAGTTCCGGCAGCCCCGGCGCGAAATAGTTAGGCAGTTCGGGCTTTTCGTGCAGACTTCTGCCTATGCCATGGCCCACAAATCGCCGGATTACCGAAAACCCGTGCGCTTCCGCATGCTTTTGCACCGCAACGCCGATGTCGGCCAGGCAATTGCCCACGCGCGCCTTGGCTATCCCCTTGAACAGCGCTTCGCGAGTCACGTCCAGAAGTCGCCTGTTTTCCGGAGAAATCACGCCGACCGCCGCCGTGCGGGCGGAATCGCCATAAAATCCTTCAAAGACGACCCCCATGTCGAAACTGACGATATCGCCTTCAAGCAATACCCGTTCCGAAGGGAATCCGTGCACCACGGCGTCATTCACCGAGCAGCACAAGGCATAAGGAAATCCCATATAGCCCATGAACGCCGGCTTGACAAAGTGCCTGGCGCAAAAATCTTGAGCGATTTCTTCAAAAAACATGGTCTTCACCCCGGGACGCACGGCTGCTTCCAGCTCATCCAGGGCAAGCGCCACGAGACGGTTCGCTTCACGCAACACGGCTATCTCGTTGGCGTTCTTGAGAAAGACCCCGCGAAACTTCTTCACGAATAGCGTCCCTTGAGGCGTGTTTTACCCATCAACCCTTCATACTGGCGTGAAATCAGATGCGATTCGATCTGCGACATGAAGTCCATGGCCACACCCACGACGATAAGCAAACTGGTGCCGCCGAAATAGAAGGGCACGTTAAAATGGCTCATCAAAACCTGTGGAATCACGCAAACCAGAGAAATGTAGGCCGCGCCCCACAGGGTAATGCGGGTCAGCACCTTGTCAATGTACTCGCGCGTCTTGCCGCCGGGACGTATGCCGGGCACGAAGCCGCCCTGCTTCTTCAGGTTCTCGGCGATATCTTTGGGGTCAAAAATGATGGCCGTATAAAAAAAGCAGAAAAAGACAATGAGCGCCACAAAAAGCACGTTGTAAATCACGGTCTGCGGCGAAAACCAGTCGGCTATCTGCTTCAGCCAGGGCGTGTTGGTGGCGAACTGGGCCACCGTCGCCGGGAAAATCAGCAAACTCGAGGCGAAAATCGGCGGAATGACCCCGGCGGTATTCACCTTGAGCGGCAAATGCGTGGTCTGCCCGCCGAACATCTTGCGGCCCACCTGGCGCTTGGCGTAGTGCACCGGAATGCGGCGCTGGGCCCGTTCTACAAAGACAATGCCGACAAGCACGGCCAGCATGAACACCAGCAAGATAATCGCCCTGAACACGCTCACGGAACCCGCGCCGATCAACTCCGCGGAGTAGACGATGGCACGGGGAATGCCGGTTACGATCCCCGAAAAGATGACCAACGATATGCCGTTGCCGATGCCTTTTTCGGTGATCTGTTCTCCGAGCCACATGATGAGCACGGTGCCCGCCGTCATGGTGATGACCGTGATCAGCTTGAACATGGCCCCCTGCATCATGACGATGGGCGCCCCGGTAATGGGGCTGTGCATGCCTTCAAGAACCGTGGCCAGGCCAAAGCCCTGCACGATGGTAATCAGCACTGTGCCGTAGCGGGTGTACTGGGTTATTTTTTTCCGGCCGGCGGCCCCTTCTTCTTTGGCCAGGCGCTTGATGTCCGGGCTGACCACCTGCAGAAGCTGCATGATGATCGAGGCGGAAATGTAAGGCATGACCCCGAGGGCGAACACCGAAAGGTTCCGCAAGCCCCCTCCGGAAAACATGTCGAAAATGCCGAACAGCGTATTTTGCACGCTCTGAAAAAATTCGGCCAGAGCCACGGCATTAATGCCCGGCACGGGCACATGGACCCCGAGCCGGTAAGCTATCAGTATAAGCGCCGTCCACATCAGCTTGCGCCGAAGTTCGGGCACGCGCGCCAGATTCTCGACTCCGCTCAGTGCCACTTTCTACCCTTCCAGTGCCTTGGCTTCGCCGCCGGCGTTGCGGATTTTTTCAAGAGCCGAAGCGCTGAACTTGTGCGCTTCGACCGTCAGGGCGGCCGCAAGATCTCCATCTCCCAGAACTTTCACCGGAGCGCCGAATTTAACGAGGCCCCGTTCATAGATATCCGCCAGGGAAATGCTGTTCTTGCCTTCAAAGGCTGCGACAAGATCAGCAAGGTTGATCACGCAGTAACGGACGCGGAACGGATAATTCTTGAAGCCGCGTTTGGGCAGGCGCCGCTGCAGCGGCATCTGGCCGCCTTCAAAACCGGCGGGAACACCGCCGCCCGCGCGGGCGTTCTGCCCTTTATTGCCTTTGCCGGCAGTGCAGCCCAGACCCGAGCCTGCGCCGCGGCCGACGCGTTTGCGGCCTTTGCGCTCTTCGGGGAAGGGATATAATTCGTGCAGTTGCATTATTCCACCACCTCTACCATATGAGGGACTTTGGCGATCATGCCGCGAATCGCGGGCGTATCCTTAAACTCTTTGACCATGCGTATGCGCTTGAGGCCCAGAGCGAGCAAAACCTCGCGCTGTCTGGGCTGGCAGCCGATCATGCTGCGGATAAGCTTTATCTTGATCATACTGTACCTTCCATCCGCCTACTTGCGGGGAGTAACCAGTTTCTTGCCGCGAATTTCGCCCACGGCGTCCGCGCTACGCAGAGAAGCAAGGCCTTCGACGGCGGCGCGCAGCACGTTGTGCGGATTGTTCGTGCCGATAGCTTTGGCCAGCACGTCGGCAACCCCGGCGGCTTCCATGACGGCGCGCACGGCGCCGCCGGCGATAATGCCGGTACCCTTGGAAGCGGGTTTGAGCATGACGCGGCCGGCGCCGAAGCGGCCCAGCACTTCGTACGGCAAGGTCCCTTCGACGAGCGGCACCCGGATCATGTGGCGCTTGGCATGCTCAGTCGCCTTGCGCAACGCTTCGGGAACTTCCTGGGCTTTGCCCAGCCCGAAACCGACTCCCCCTTTGCCGTCGCCCACCACCACCAGGGCGGAGAAGCTGAAACGGCGGCCGCCTTTCACAACTTTGGCAACCCGGTTCAGGGAAACAATTTTCTCGATGAAACCACTTTCATTCTGTTCCATGACTGTCCCCGTTAAAATTCCAGGCCGGCTTCACGGGCACCGTCGGCAACAGCCTTGATGCGACCATGATACAGATACCCGTTGCGGTCGAACACCACGCTGGTTATATTTTTTTCTTTGGCCAGCCGCGCGATTTCCTTGCCCACCAGATCCGCTCCGGTCTTGTTGCCGTGAGCTTTATCCTCGGTCTTTTTCAAAACCAGGGTGGATGTCGAAACCAGGGTGCTGCCCGCGCGGTCGTCCACGATCTGCGCATAAATATGCATGTTCGAACGGAACACCACCAGGCGCGGACGGTCGGAATCGCCCGAAATCTTTTTGCGGATGCGGATCTTGCGCCGCAGCCGCGCCTGTTCTTTGGTCATAGCCATATGAATTCCTGCCTATTTCTTGCTGCCGGACTTGCCGACCTTGCGCCTGATATGTTCGCCTTCGTACTTGATGCCCTTGCCCTTGTAAGGTTCGGGTTTACGCAGACGACGAATGCGGGCCGCGGTTTCGCCCACCAGCACTTTGTCGATGCCGCTGATGGTCAGTTTCTGGCCTTCGGCCTTAGCCTCTACGCCGTTAGGCAGATCCACCTGCACGGGGTGGGAAAAGCCGAGGGCAAGTTCAACAGTGGACCCTTTGACCGCGACCTTATACCCCACGCCGATGACTTCAAGGGTTTTGGAAAAACCCGTCGTCACGCCGGTGACGCAGTTGGCGAGCAAGGTTCTGCGCAGCCCGTGCTGGGCGCGCGCCTCGCGCGAATCGTCGGCGCGGGTGATGGTCACCCCCGTCGCCTCGATTTCATATTGCAACAGCGCGTGAGACGAGGTGACAAGCTGTCCTTTGGGACCTTTGACCGTCAGCACGTCGCCGTCAAGGGCGACTGTGACGCCTTTAGGCAATTCGATCGGTTTTTTTCCTATGCGTGACATGACAAGCCCCTACCAAATCTCACACAAAAGTTCGCCCCCCACCTTTTTCTCGCGGGCCGCGTCGCCGTCCATGATCCCGCTGGAGGTGGAAAGGATGCAAATGCCAAGGCCGTTCTGAACCTTGGGAATAGCCTCAAAGCCAACATATACGCGGCGGCCGGGGGTGCTGACGCGTTTCAGCCCCGCGATGGCGGCCGTTCCGCCGTGATAGCGCAGCGCGATCTTCATCATGCGGCTGTCAACGGATACCTCGTCCACATACCCTTCCTGCTTGAGGATGGCGGCAAGAGATTCCTTCATCTTCGAGCGCGGCACACTTACTTCCTTATGCAGGGCCAAGTGCGCGTTGCGGATACGCGTAAGCATATCAGCAATAGGATCGGTTACCATTTTTTTGACTCCTTAACGTCTACCAGCTTGATTTACGGATGCCGGGCAATTCGCCGCGCAGCGACATACTGCGAAAACAAATACGGCACAAGCCGAACTTGCGCATATAGGCGCGCGAGCGGCCGCAAACAGGGCAGCGGTTGTAGCGTCTGCTGCTGAATTTCGGTTTGCGGGCGGCCTTGACTTCCAGTGAGGTACGGGACAAGGGACTTCTCCTTTACTTTCTGAAAGGCATGCCGAGCTGTTCAAGCAGCAGCTTGCCTTCC
>JAVBRE010000256.1:0-4113 GCA_031548325.1 Desulfovibrionaceae bacterium | reverse complement strand
GCTCGGCATCCACCCGCTTGGGCACCTCGACCAGATGTTTGTCGGTCAGCAAGAGGCCGCCGGGAATCAGATACTGCAAATATCTGTTCATGGACTCGGGCGTCAGACAGACCAGCACGTTGGCCGTCTGCACTTTGGGATCGTCAATTTCCTTGTCCGAAATAAGCACGTCGCAACGGGTCGCGCCGCCTCTGGCTTCAGGTCCGTAGGACTGGGACTGGATGGCGTTGAGCCCGGAATGCAGCGCGGCGGTTTCGGCCAGCAGGATACCCATGGTGATAACGCCCTGACCGCCGGAGCCGGAAAGTAAAAAGCGGTTTCTATCCATGCTCTTATCCTCTCTTTGCGCCGGCGAGGGCAATGGTTTCGGCATAGGCTTCACAGTATTCCGGAATATTTTCCTCCACAAAAATGCCGCGCGGAATCAGCGTGGGATCGGATTCCAAATTTTTGGAACCGATGGGCGCGGTATGATCCTTAAAATATTCCACCATCTGCGGGGCCTCGCCCTGCTTGTTCTTGCGGCCGAAATAGGTCGGACACTGACTCAGAATCTCCAGAACCGCAAAACCCTTGTGCTCTATGGCTTTGCGCATCAACTTGGCCAGTTCCTGCACATGGTAGGTCGTGGTTCGGGCCACAAAGGTCGCGCCCGCGCCCGAGGCTATTTTGACCACGTCAAATTCGCGGTCAATGCTGCCGTACGGCGCGGTGGTCGCCAGAATGCGCTCACCCGAAAGAGGCGAATACTGCCCGCCGGTCATGCCGTAAATACGATTGTTCATCACAAAAGCGGTCATATTGATGTTGCGGCGCGCGGCATGAATAAAGTGGTTGCCGCCGATGGCCAGGGCGTCGCCGTCGCCCATGGGCACAAGCACGGTCAGTTCCGGACGCGTCATTTTCACGCCGGTGGCAAAGGCCAGCGCTCGGCCGTGCAGGGTGTGCAGGGTGTGAAAATCAAGGTATCCCGCAATGCGCGCCGAACAGCCGATGCCGGAAACGGTCACCACGCTGTTGGGGTCCAGCCCCATCTCGCCGGTAGTGCGCACCAGGGTGTTCAATATGGTGCCGTGCCCGCAGCCGGGACACCAGATATGCGGAAAAAACCGTTCGCGGATGTTTTTGTGGCCGCTCATGCTCAAATCCCCCTTCCGTCAATGACGCGCATAACGCTCTGAATATCAGCCGGGGTGATCAGGGCGCCGTCCACGCGATTGGCGAGGTACACTCTTTCCGGCTTGTCCACCGCCGACTTGACGGCAGTGATCAACTGTCCCATGTTCATTTCGACCACAAACACGTTTTTGGCCCGAGCCGCCCTCTCCCGCACAAGCTCCGTCGGGAAAGGCCAGATGGTTTGCAGTTCCAACAGCCCCACCTTCACGCCTTTCGAACGGAAATTGACCGCCTGCTGCAGGGCGCTTCTGGCGGAAGAACCGTAAGAGACAAGCAAAATATCCGCATCGTCCGTGTAAAATTCTTTCCAGCGGGCGATTTCCATGTGGTTCTGCTCGATCTTGTCGACAATCCGGTGCAGGGTCTTTTTGACCATTTCCTGATTTTCCGTAGGAAAACCCCAGATGTCATGAAAAAGGCCCGTCACATTGAACCGGTGCGGTCCGCCGAAATCGGACATGGGCAGGCGTCCGTCTTCACGCGGCAGGTAGGGGTGATAATCCATGCCCGGCTTGATGGCGGTATACAGCCTGTCTTCAACATGCAGCGCGCCTTTGGCAGGAATTTCAAGTTTTTCGCGCATATGGCCGACCACTTCATCCAACAGCAGCACCACCGGGGTACGGTAGCGCTCGGCCATGTTGAAGGCTTCAACGGTGATGGAAAAAACATCCTGAATAGTGGAGGCGGTCAACGCGATTATGGCGTGATCGCCGTGGGTTCCCCAGCGGGCCTGCATGACGTCGCCCTGCGAAACCTTGGTCGGCAACCCTGTGGACGGGCCGCCGCGCATGACGCTGGCGATGACGCAGGGCACTTCGGTGATCACCGCATAACCCAGCGCTTCCTGCATCAGCGAAAAGCCGGGGCCGGACGTGGCGGTCATGGTTTTTGCGCCCGCCAGGGACGCGCCTATTATCGCGCACATGGAAGCGATTTCGTCTTCCAGTTGAATGAATTTGCCGCCGCGCTCCGGCAGGGCGCCGGCCAGCATTTCCGCTATTTCCGTTGAGGGGGTTATGGGGTATCCGGCGAAAAAGCCCAAGCCGGCGTACAGCGCGGCTTCCGCGCAGGCGGCGTTGCCCTGGACAAATTGAATGTTCTGCGTCATTACGCCCTCCTATGCCTTTTTCCGCGCGCCGCTTTGCGTAGCGCAGGCGTCGCCCGCCGCGTCGTCCGTCTCCTTGACCTCGATGGCCAGATCGGGACAGCGCAGTTCGCACAGTTTACAGTAGATGCATTTTTCGAGATCTTTCGCGTAGACCTTGCCTTCATCATCAATATCAAGAACTTGCTTTGGACAGAACGTCACGCAGACGCGGCATCCTTTACACCACTGACGCTGGATGACTAGTGTTTTCATGTCTCATCCTTTTGGTATCGCCCCGCCGGGGCATTGCCTGACCGCACGGCATACGCGACGGCGGACACATTCAGACCGTACGCCTAATTTATAGTTTTATACAACAAGGCAAGTTGTTTGCCGTATCTGCACAGTTTTTCATTATACGCGATAAAAAACAATAAAAATCTATAGATGGGGTATGATTTCGGCAAAGGCCCGCCCGCAACGGAGACTGACGCCAAGTCACCATCACGCGGCTTGCCTTTACCCCCCCGATTTGACGGAGCTCGCCATCAAGCTGAGACCGCCGCCCTCTCGGGCGGCGGTCTTTTCGCATCAATCCATCAGTAAATCCAGAGCATCTCTCTGTATTTCGGCAAGGGCCACAGGGCGTCGTCCACCAGCAGCTCCAGGGCGTCCGCCTCCTCGCGGCAGGCGGCCATGGCCGGCACGACCAGCTTGCGGCAGCTTGCGGCCGTTTTCGCGGGCGCATGCGGCAGCGACTCTATCCTGGCCAGGGCCTTTTCCAACTCGTCCAGACGTTTCATAAGCGCGTCGGCGCGCGCGCACACTTTTCGCAACAGCGCCTTCTGCCCTTCCGCGCTTTTCTTGCCGAGACAATCCTGTAACTCTTCAACGGTATCCGCCAGTTTGCGCTGGTATTCGAACACCACCGGCAAGATGATTGTCCGTCCCATGTCAAGGGCAACGCGGCCCTCTATGCGCACGGTCGTGGCGTAACTTTCAAACAGAATGTCCGAACGGGAGGCGATTTCCCGTTCCGACAGCACGCCGTAGCGGCTGAGCACGTCCATGGTGCCCTTGTCCATAAAATGCTCCAGGGCGGAAACCGTGTCCGGATAGTTGGACAAACCCCGCCCGGCCGCTTCAACCGGCCATTGCGCCGAATAGTTGTCGCCGTTGAAAATGACGGGCATGTGCTTGGAAAATTCTTTTTGCAGCAACTTCTGCACCGCGTCGTGCAGACTCACGCCCGCATTGACGTCCCGTTCCAGTTCTGTGGCGAAATGATCCAGAGACGCCGTCACGGCCGCGTTGATGACAAAAACCATGGGCGCCGTGGACTGTGAAGCGCCCACGGCCCGGTATTCAAATTTGTTGCCCGTAAAGGCCACCGGCGACGTACGGTTTCTGTCGGTGGCATCGCGCGGCAGCGGAGGCAGCGAGGTCACGCCGATGCGCATGACTTCGCCCGAACGGTTCTTCTGGGACTTGCCTTTGACTATGCCCTCCACCACTTCGGTCAGTTGCGAGCCGAGGTAAATGGAAAAAATAGCAGGCGGCGCTTCAAAACCGCCCAGACGGTGATCGTTGCCCGCGCCGACGGTGCCCAGCCGCAGCAGCGGCGCGTGACGGTGCACCGCCCGGACCATGGCGGCCAGAAAGACCAGGAACTGGGCGTTCTCGTGCGGGGTTTCGCCGGGATCCAGCAGATTGTTGCCCGCGGAATCGGATACGGACCAGTTGCAATGCTTGCCGCTGCCGTTGATGCCCTTGAAGGGTTTTTCGTGCAGCAGGCAGACCAGCCCATGGTCACGGGCCGTGCCGCGCAGCACTTCCATGGTCAG
>JAVBRE010000153.1:0-22461 GCA_031548325.1 Desulfovibrionaceae bacterium | reverse complement strand
CTTCATTATGAAATGAGCACCAGATGATGTTGAAAAAAAAATCCGCCTCGGCGTCCGGCCTCGTGAAAGCGCCCGGAAAAAAAGGCGGACCCAAACGCGCGAGGCGCGGCAGAAAAAAAAAGCTGCCGCGCCTCGGCCTGTATCCGGCTCTGGCTTTTCTGGCCGCCATGTTGCTTCTGGCCGGGCTGTGGCTGTGGCTGAAAGAATCGCAAACTGCCGCATCGCCGTCGACACGGACCGCAGCGACCGGCCATAACGCTTCCTCCGCGAGGGGCGCCGACGCCGACGCCACTATTTTGCGGGTGCTGGTGGACATGGCGGGCCTGCCTTACGAAGAATCTCTTGCCGCGCCTTTGGAAGAGAATGTGAAGCAGGTGGACTACGCCCTGGTTCAGGCCATGCTGCGTCTGGGCATGCGGCCCGCGGACACGGTCATTGAAAAAACGGAATTGCGCCACGGTCGGAAAGGACAGGCCGCCAGCGGCGACGGCGGCCTGTATCATTTTCAGAGGCTGCGCATCGCCGTGGGGTCCGACCCCCTGTCTTTTGTGTCCGCCCTGCGTGAGTCGCTACGGGCCTGGGCGGACCGGGCGGAACTGGTCCGGCTGTCTCCGGGCCGGCGGGATCAGTCCGTCTGGGCCGTCAATGTGGGAGGGACACCGACCCACGAACTGGTATTGTTTACCAAAACGGGTGAGCCGCCCGCTGTTCCTTCGCCAATTCCGTCCGCTTCGGGGCCGCGCCGGGTGCAGCGCCAGCGCCTGCCCGGCGAACCCGCCTATCTGGTGCTGGTCATGGACGATCTGGGGCAGAGCATGCCCGCCGTGCGGCAGCTTCTGGCGCTGCCCTATCCGGTGACCTTCGCCATCTGGCCGGACAGCGGCCATGCGCGTGAGGCCGATTTCGAAGCCCACGCGGCCGGCAGGGAAATTATCGTGCATCAGCCCATGGAACCGCTGGGTTACCCAAAAATCAAGCCCGGCCCCGGCGCGTTGCTGCACGGGGCAACGGATGCGTCCATCGAGGAACAGATTCGTCTGGCGCTTGCCAAGGTGCCGCACGCGGTGGGGCTGAACAATCACATGGGCTCGCGTTTTACCCAGAACCGCGCCGGAGTGGGCGCCGTGCTGCGGGTGCTGCGAGAAAAAAAACTTCTGGCTCTTGACAGCATGACCCATCCCGCGTCCGTGCTGTATGGGGAAGCAACGCGAATGGGCCTGCCGGCCCTGAAGCGCGATGTATTTCTTGACGTGACCGCCAGAAAGGAAGCTGTTCTGCGCCAGCTGCGCATCGCTGAAAAAGTGGCCCTGCTGACCGGGCGGGCCATAGCCATAGGCCACCCTTTGCCGGAAACCCTGGCCGCGCTCAAAGAATGGGGATCGATCAGAAACCTGCAGGTAAGCATGGCCCGCCTGACCGACCTGGCCGAAAGAAGCGAGGCGCCGTAAGGCGTTTTTGCGGTTGGCCTCAGGTCACCGGGGTCGATGCAAGTAACCGGGGCGTCCGTCAATAGCCATACAAATCGTCGCCGGCGCCATCCAACTGGCGCAGGGGCACGTATCCCACGCGCTCGAGCAGATTCTGGCCTTCGGAGCCGCGGATCCAGTCCAGCAGCTTTTTGCATTGCGGACTAAGGGGCCGGGCCGTGACCGCCAACAGGGATACGGTGAAGGGGTAAGTCCCGTTGCGGATGTTTTCCGGCGTAGGGAGGACGCCGTCCACGGCCAGCAGGCGGATGTCCGGGTTCGCGAACAGAGCCGTGGCGTACCAGCGGAACGAGTAGCCCAGCGCGTTTTTGCGGTTGCGGTAGGCCGCGACCCCGAGAACGATGTCCCCCATGCCGTGGGACCGTTCTTCACGTAGCGGTTTCGCCATGGCCTGCCCTTGCATGACCTCGATCAGCATGGCGGTCTGGCTGCCCGAGCCTTCGGGCCGTTGAAAGGCCAGGATGGCTTCGTCCGGGCCGCCGAGTTCCTTCCAGTTGCGGATGCGGCCGCCGTACACGCCCTTGATCTGCTCGCGCGTCAGCGAGCGCACGGGGCTGTCGGTATGCGTGAAAAAGACGAACGCCTCTTTGCCGACGGGGATTTCCGTCAGGCTCAGTCCTTTGCTTTGCGCATAAGCTCGCTGCCCGGCGGAAGGAGCCGCGCCGAAAAATATGTCGATTTTTCCGTCGGCCAGGCGTTTGTACGCTTCCACGGTGTTGGTGCAGTCCACGAATTGTCGGGCCGTTTTTTCATCCAGCCCGACATATAGGGCTTGGGCATAGGCCGCATACACGGGATAGGCAGCGACGGCTCCGTCCAGGCGGGGATAACCGGAATCAATGCGCAGCGACGGTGCGGCGGCGGGCTTCACCAGTTCGCTGTCCTTGCTGAAAGGGCGGTAGCGCCAGGTGTCGATGCCGTGGCCGACGGAGGCCTCGCCCCGGTTGCGGTCCAGAATGTCGCGCAGGCCCGTTGTGTGCCCCCAGGCGGCCGCGCCGAAGCAGACCAGGGCAACGCCCAGCAGGGTAGCCGCGCCGCGCGCTTTGGCCGCGCTGCGGCTGATGCGTTCGCTGAAAAACAGGAAGGACAGGCAAAAACAGCTATAAATGCCGCCCAGCAGAATGAGAATGATGCCCCAAAAAAGCCCGACAAGAATGGGTTCGTCGAGCAGCGCCTTGGCGGCGTAGGCCAGGGGCAGCAACAGGGGCGGCAGCAGCAGGGGACAGAGTCTGGCGAAGAGCGAGGCCGGCAAGGGCGAAGCCGCGGCTCCGATCCAGCCCAACAGAACGGCCATGAGAGACCCCAAAGCAAGAGCGGGCGTGGAACCTGCGCCCCCCGCCAGGCTGGACCCGGCGTAGACGATCGCCGGCGTCAGGGCGGAGACGATAAAGCCCAGAACGGCGTATCTGGTGAAAATTTTTTTGAGCATGCCGATTTTTTTGCGCGGGTGCCATCCCGCGCAGCGGGAAAAAGCAGTCGCGGGGTCCAGGGGCATCATGCCTCTACAGCATTTTACGCTTGAAATAGTCGCTTGACGGCGAGCCAAGCTCGCCTGCGCCTATTTCGCGGCAAGGATTTGCTGAAAAATCCTTGCGAGCATTTCAAGTGTGAAATGCTCTAGCGGGGGGCACGGGGGACAGCGTCCCCCGCACCTCATTCAGCCACCACAAAATTACCGGGATATTCCCTTTCCAGACTGTCGGATGCATTTTCCGCGGCCATCAGGCTGGGGTAGGGTCCGATCTGCACCCGCCAGAAATTGATGTTCCGCGCGTGCACTACACGGGCGGAGCGGTTCTGCCCCTGGATTTTCACCGCCAGGTTGTGGGCGTTGGCCTGGCGGGAAAAGGCCCCGATTTGCACATAGAACTTGCCGCTGATATCTCCGTCTTTCAGGCCCGGCACGGCGCCGACGCTTTCAATGCGCACCCTGGCCGTGCCGGCGGCGATCATGCCCAATTTTTCCGCGCCGGTGCGGGTCAGGTCGATGATGCGGTCGCCCACGAAAGGGCCCCGGTCGTTGACTCGTACCGTGATGCTGTTGCCGTTTCCCAGATTGGTCACCGTGAGCCGCGTGCCGAAAGGCAGCAGTTTGTGGGCGGCGGTCATGCCGTACATGTCGTAGCGCTCGCCGTTGGCGGTCTGCTTGCCGTGAAAGTCCTTGCCGTACCAGGAAGCGACGCCCTCTTCGCTGTAGCCGTGGGCGGAGAGCAAAGGACGATAGGTCTTGCCGCGCACGGTGTACGGCTTGGTGCCTCTGGGGGCGCCCTTGCCGCCGGTTGTTCCTTCATCCCCGGCCGCGCGTTTGCCGGAACAGCCCGCGAGCAGGGCGAGCATGAGACAGGCCGTAAGCAGAAACAGCAGGCGTGGCAGGGACATCACAACTCCTCGTCGGCGCTTTTCCAGGCGCGCAGCTTCAGTTCGACGGCGGCCGCGCCGTTGTAGCGGTCAATGTGGGGGGTGTAGGCCAGACGTAAAGTCGCGCCTTTCATGCTCGCGGGAACAGCCGCGTGTTCGCGCCAGGTTTTGGCGCGCAGGCTGAGGCCGCTTTGCTCGTCGACGAATTCTGTAAGGTTGAGGCCGCCGCCCCGTGTCTGTACGGATTTGACCCGCACGGCCGGAGAGGCGAAAACCGGTTCCGGGTTGCCGGGTCCGAAAGGCTGAAGGAGTTCCAGCTCTTTGAGAAAGGTAAAATTTGCAGCCAGATTGAAGGGCAGTTCCGCGTCGATGCTGACCGCCGGGGGCGCGGGGGTGTGCCCCAGCTTTTCCAGGACGATGGAGTTGAAGCGTTCGGCAAAGGCGGACAGGTTTTTGGGGTCCATGGTCACCCCGGCGGCCTGGCGATGGCCGCCGAAACCGATAAAAAGGTCGGAACAGGCCGTAAGGGCCGCGTGCAGGTCAAAGGTGGCGACGCTGCGGCCGGAGCCTTTGATCGCGGCCCGGTCGTCGCAGAGCACCACGGCCGGGCGGTGCAGGTGTTCCACGATGCGCGAGGCCACGATGCCGATAATGCCGGGGTGCCAGTGCGGCGCGTGCAGCACAAGACCCATGCGGCCTTCTTCGGCCTGTTTTTCGGCCTGTTTCAGGGCTTCGGCCATGATCAGCTTCTCTTCCTCGCGCCGGGCCAGGTTCAGGTTGTCCAGCACGGCGGCAAGTTTCGCCGCTTCGTCCCGGTCCCGCGTCAGCATCAGCTGCAAAGCGACCTCACTCTGCCCCAGGCGGCCGGCCGCGTTGATGCGCGGGGCCAGCATATACACGATCTGGCCCGCTTCCAGGCTGGCGGAGGGAGACTGGTTGCATACGCTTTTCAGGGCGGCAATGCCGGCTCGCGCGCCCTGGGCCAGCACCAGAAGGCCGTTTTTGACCAGAATCCGGTTTTGCACGGTAAGTTCCAACACGTCGGCCAGAGTGCCCAGGGCTACAAGGTCCAGGTACTCGCGCATGTCGGCGCGTTTGCCGCTGCGTTCGGCCAGAGTCGCATTCAGGGCGGCCATCAGCATGAAGGCCACGCCCACCCCGGCCAGAAAGGGGCAGGGGCAGCTTTCCAGCCGGGGGTTGCACACGGCTGTGGCGTCGGGCAAAGTTTCTCCGGGCAGATGGTGGTCGCTGATGACCACGTCCATGCCCATCTCCCGCGCGCGTTTCACGGCTTCCACATCGGCGATGCCGCAGTCCACGGTCAGCAGCAGGGTTACGCCTTCGGCCGCGAAGCCTTCGATGGCCGACACGGAAAGTCCGTAGCCGTCCGTGAGGCGGCTGGGTATGTGGTGGCGGGCCCTATAGCCGTGAAAGGCCAGAAAGTCTTTGACCAGGGCCGTGGCGGTAATGCCGTCCACATCGTAATCGCCCCAGACCAGCAGGGTCTTGCCGGCCAGCAGGCCCTCGGCCAGCGCGTTCGCGCCGGCCTCAAGCCCGGGCCAGTCGGAAGGAGGGGCAAGGTGGCGCAAATTGGGCGAAAGGAACAAAGACATGTCGTCCAGGGACTGAAAACCGCGCTGCCAGAGCAGTGTGGCGAAAAAGGGCGAAATTTCCAGGCGGGCGGCGTATTCCTCCATCAGGCGGAGGTCCGGGGCCGGGCCGTTGCAGCGGGGATACCAGGTGTTTTGCGCGGGCATCATTTTTCCGTAAACCAGACCGCCATGTCGCGCGCCTTGTCCGAATGAAAACAGGGCTTGACCGCGTTCAGCAGGGCCGGGACATCAAGGTTGGGCGGCATGGCGGCAGCCGCTTCGGCGGGCATGGATGTGAGCGCGCCCGACCTGAACTCTTCGGCGCGCGCGGCCAGGGCGTTGGCCAGATTGAGCAGGCGCGCCCCGTATTGATAGGGTTTTTCCGCCAGTTGCGGCGCATGGTGCCAGTCGACAAGTTCGGTCAGGCGGGCGGGCAGTTCCCAAAACGACAGGATGCGCGCGCCCACAACGGAGTGGTCCAGACCCCAGTACGCGTCTTCAGCCAGGTGGAAAGGCAGCTTTTGTCCGGCGGCGAGTTCGCATATGGCCTGCCAGTCCTCGGGGCAGCGCGCGGCGATGAGCGCCTTGCCCATGTCGTGAAGCAGCCCCGCGGCATAGAGCTCTTCGGGCGAGGACGCGTCCAGCGGCTGCGCCCCTTTGCTGCGCGCGAAAAGGGCTGTCTCGCGAGCGATCTGCGCGGTCAGCACCTGGTGTTCCCATATTTCCCGCAAAGGAAAGGCCGGGGGCAGCTTCAAGGATTTGAAAGCGCCGGAAAGACCCAGGCTGAGGACGATGGCGCGCACTTCGTTAAGCCCCAGCACCTGGATGGCCCGAGTCAGGGAAGAAACAGCCGAGACCAGTCCGTAGTAAGCGGAATTGGCGCGGCGCAGCACTTGGGCGGCAAGGCCCTGGCTGCGGTTGACCAGGGCCGCGATGCAATCAAGAGAGGCGTTGGAGTCTTTGCCGGTGCCGGCGAACAGCTCCGGCAGCAGATCGGGCTCGTAAGGCAGTTGCGGCGAATTCTGGGCCAGGGATTCCAGAAAAGCCAGGGCCCTTTCATGGCGGCCGCTCACGGACCGCCCCCGCCTTGATCTTCGGCGGTCCGGGCCTGCGCGGTCTTGGCCTGTTGCAGGGCTGCCGCCACAAAAGGTTTTTTGGCTTCGGGCACAAGGCCCTTGGTCAGCAGCCAACCCAGAAAGCGCAATAAAATATCCTGAGTGGGGTTGAGCTCCAAGCCTTTGAGCAGAAAATCGAGACAGGAGTCGAAGTCCTTTTTTTCCAGGTAGGCCCGGGCCATGTTGTAATAGAGGTTCTCGTCCTGAGAAGACAGCTCCAGCGCGCGTTTGTAATACGTTATGCTTTGTTCGATCATTCCGTTCTTGCGCAGGTTGATGCCGAAATCGTTGAACAGATGTTTGTGCTCCGACTCAAAGGTGCCGTCCAGCCTGACCAGGCGGGTGAGGATGTCTTCGGCTTTGCTGTTTTCGCCGCGTTCGAGATAGGTGATGCCCAGGCCGAAGTTGGCGCGAATGTTTTCTTCGTCAACGCGCAGAGCGTTGCCGTATTCCATTTCCGCGCTGAAATATTCTTTGTTGGCGCGGTGGCGGTCGGCACGGGCGATGGTCTTGTTGATTTCCTTGATCTTGGGAAAAACGTTGGAGACGTAAAATTCCGGCTCGGGCGAAAAATTTTCAAGAAATTCGTCTTTGGAAATACGTTTTTTGGGGCCGGAAGGGATGTAATTGAGGTTCAGTGGCTGGATTTCGATGCCGCCTTCGGGCATTTCTGTGGCGTACCAGTAAGCTTTCTGGATGGTTTTGCGCGTGGTGGTGCCGGTTCCCACTTTGCGCACCTCCTGGTTGGAAAAAACCCCCTGGATGCCCTGGTGTTTCTGATCAGTCTGCTGGTCCGACATTGTGCGCGTATCCCCTTGTGATGCCTGTATGTATCACATTCTCCGCATGTCCGCCAGAGCGGTCCGGGCCGCGGCGGCCGGGTCCGCCGCCCGGGTTATGGGGCGACCCATGACCAGAAAATCGGCCCCGGCGGCAACGGCTTCGCCGGGCGTCATGACCCGGCGCTGGTCGTCGCCGCCGGATTCGCCTGCCAGGCGAATGCCGGGGCAGAGGCAAAGAAAATTCGGTCCTGCCGCGGCTTTGACGGCCGCCGCTTCAAGGCCGGAACAGACGACGCCGGGCAGCCCCCATTGCCTTGCCTGCAAGGCTTTGGCGGCCACGGCTTCGGTCACGGCCCGCGCGTCGGCAAGGCCCGCTTCCGACGGGCTGGTGCTGGTCAGAATGGTGACCGCGAAAATGAGCATGCCTGACCCGGCATCGTGCAGCCCCTGCAGGGCGGCCTGGGCCATGCGTTCGCCCCCGGCGTGGTGCAAAGTGGTCAGGTCGGCGCCCAGAGCGGCCGCGCTGCGCACGGCCCCTTGCACGGTGTTGGGGATGTCGTGGAACTTCAGGTCCAGAAAAACCCTGAAACCCATCTCTTTCAGCCCGGCCACAACGGGCGGTCCTTCGGCGGCGAAAAGCTCAAGGCCGACCTTGGCCCAGGGCACGATGCCGCGCAACTTGGCCGCCAGGGTCAGGGCTTCGCGTCCGGTTTGAAAATCAAGGGCCGCCACAAGTTCGGCGTTGTGTTTGTCAGGGGTCATGGCCACTCCCGCAGCAGGGAATCGACAAAAGCGGGCCGGCAGGCCGGGGCAAGGCGGGCCGCCCGATACGCGGCTGCCAGGTCGGTGTACGCGCGGTCCAGATCGTCGTTGATGATCCAGATGTCAAACCATTCGGCTTGGGCCAGTTCCTGGCGGGCGGCGGCCATGCGCCGCTCGACGCTCCCTTCGGTTTCAGACCCGCGCCCTCGCAGGCGTCTTTCAAGAGCGGCCCTGGAAGGGGGCAGCAAAAAGACGAACCAGGCCTGAGGCAGCGAACGTTTGATTTGCGCCGCGCCCTGCACGTCGATGTCGAACAGAATGTCCCGCCCTTGGGCCAAAAGGTCGCGCGTGGCTTTCAGCGGGGTGCCGTAGCAGTTGCCGTGCACTTCGGCCCAGTCCGCAAAATGGCCTTTTTCGCGCAGGGCGTGAAAAGCTTCGTGCGTCACGAAGTGATAGTCTTTGCCGTCGACTTCGCCGGGCCTGGGGGGTCTTGTGGTGACGGACACGGAAAAGGAGAAACAGGAAAATTCGGCCACCAGCCTGTGAGCCAGGGTCGTTTTGCCCGTGCCCGAAGGGGCGCAGAGCACAAGGGCCACGCCCGTCCTGTCTTCAGTCGCGTTCATGGCGTACCCGCCTTGCCGCCTTTCTTCCGTGTCACGCGCCTTTCCTCCATTTCACTTTTCCTCCTGCAGCGCGCGTTGGCCTATGGTTTCCGCCTGCACGGCGGAGAGGATGACGTGGTTGGAGTCGGTCACGATGATGGACCGGGTTTTGCGGCCCTGGGTCGCGTCGATGAGCCGCCCCGCTTCTTTGGCGTCTTCGCGCAGGCGGCGCATGGGCGCGGATGCGGGGTTGATGACCGCCACCACCCGCGAGGCGATGACCAGATTGCCGAAACCGATGTTGAGCAGCTTTTCCCGGCCCATGGCTTACTCCAGGTTTTGCACCTGTTCGCGGCACTTTTCGAGTTCGTTCTTGAAATCCACAACCAGCCGGGAAATCTGGGAACTCTGGATTTTGTTGCCGCAGGTGTTTATTTCGCGAAAACATTCCTGCATGGTGAAATCAAGGCGCCGGCCCGCGTCCTCGCCCAGAGCCAGAAGTTCGCGCAGCCGTTCCAGGTGCGAGGCAAGGCGGGTAATTTCTTCGCTCACGTCCAGTTTGTCGGCCATAAGCACAATCTCTTGCAGAAAACGGCTTTCTTCAAGATTCTGGCCGTATTGTTCCAGCATTTCGGCGAGCCGCTCGCGTACGGTGGCGAAACGCTCCTCCTTGACGGCGGGGGCGGCGGCCGCGATGAGTTCCAGCCATTCTTCCATGCGCAGGATGCGGGTCAGGGTGTCTTTTTCCAAAGCTCTGGCCTCGATGCCCCGCGATTCGTTCCAGTCGGACAGGGCGGCGGCGAGGCCCCCTTCCAGGCTGGCGGCAAAATCCTCGTCCATTTCGTCCAGGCCTTCGTCCCAAAGGGAACTCATGCCCAGCAGACGGTTGTAGTCGGGCAGGTATGCGTCGCCCCGGTCCGCGGCCAGACCGGCCACGGCGTCCAGCATGGCGGAAGCCTGTTCGGCGTTGAAAGCGGGCAGGTTGCCGCCGCCGGCGTGAAACTGCACGCTGAGGGTTATTTCCACCCGCCCGCGCGAGGCGTGCTTTTTGACGACTTTTTCCAGTCGGCCTTCCAGGGCGCGGGCAAAGAGGGGCAGCCGCCATTTGACGTCCAGAAAGCGGTTGTTGACGCTGCGCACTTCCCAGGTCTGGGTCCAGTCGTCCTCTTCAAGAAAGCAGCGGCCGAAGCCGGTCATGCTGTGCAGCACGGGCATCCTCCTGTGTATCCGTCGCACGATATGCCAGATGGGCCGGGAAGTCACTCAGGCAAATTGAACCGGGCCCCGCGTCCGAATGCCGGGCCTTCGTTGTGGCCCGGCGGGCAAACGACGTTTTTGAGGGCCGGGTCTGCGGCGGATATTTTCAACACCGGCCGGATCTGCCGGTTTACCGGCCTTGTCTTGGCAAATGTTCCGCGCGGCAAGGAAAATGCAGAATTTTAGCCCGTAAGAGGGCGGACAAGTAACTCATTTCGGCGGTTCCGCCGTCTGCCCTTTGGCGTTCTGCCCGTCGCTGCCCGGAGCGGGGTCTTCCCTCTGGCGTTGCATCCTTTCAACCGGCGCGTCCTCCAGAGGCGGCGGGACGAACGCGGTAACCCAGAGTTCCTCCGGAGCGCCCCCCAAAATGGCGGGAATGGAGACCAGAGCCCTGTCCATGAAGGTGGGGAGGGTGAAGGACTTTTCCACTTTTTTGCCGCTGTCCGCGTCGTCCACGATCAGTATGCGGTGCCCGGGACCGCTGACCGTGACCATGGCGCGTTCCGCGCGTCCCATGGGCGCATCAAGTTCCTGGCCGTCGATGCTGACGGTGGCGGAGGCGGGGGCGCGCAGTTCCCTGCCGTTAACGGTGATAGCGTTGGTGTCGAGGAGCAGGGTATGCCCCTTGCCGGTGTAAAACAGATAGACCGACAGGGCGATCAGCGCCAGTACGGCGCAGGTTCGTTGGATCAGGCTGCGCGGGTTCATGCGACGCCTTCCTTGCCGTTAGCGGACGCGCCGTCCGTCGCCGCCGCGCCGCGCAGGGTGGCTCGCGATTCGTTTTCCTGGGCCGCGCGTTTCCACTCGTACAGCACCAGGGCCAGGGCGATAACGCCATAGCTGACGAACTGCCGGAAGTATTCTCCCAGCATGCCCGAACCGATGAGGTTCTTGCCGGCCATGGGCGAGACCAGAAAGAGCAGGTGAAAAAGAATCACGCCGACGATGGCGTTGGGGATTGAGGCGCGGGTCACCGACGCGCCGCCGATGAGCAGGGCGGCGATGGAAAACATGCCGGTCTGCTCGTGCGAACTGGTGGTGTTGATGGTGCCCAGATTCTGCAGGAAGATGATCTGGCCGAAACCCGCGAGCACCGTTGAAATGATGATGGCGATGATGCGGGTGCGTTCGACTGCGATTCCCGCCGCGCCGGCCACGGCCCGGTCCTGCCCTACGGCCCGCATGTCCTGGCCGAGCTTGGTTTTTCTGAACCAGATGATGAAGCAGCTGACGGCCGCGATGATCAGGTAGCAGAAAACGGGAATCCGCATGCCGCCGAGGGTGAGCGGAATGAAGGCGTCAAAGGCCTGGCGCACTTCCACAAGGTCCACGACGTTGCGCAGCCCGTACCCGCGTGAAAGCAGCAGCTCGGGGTTCATGATGGGAATGATGCTGCCCATGGCGTACAGCGCCACCAGCATGTAAACCCCGTTCATGAAAAAGGCCAGAATGAAGCCCGTCACCATTTCGCGCCCCTTGGCCATGTTCATGATCGAGCCGCAGAGCCAGCCCAGAAAAACCGAAATGGGGGTGGAGATGATCATGGCCAGCAGCAGGCCGGGAATGCCGACGACCCGCCAGTCGGTGATGAGAATGAGCCCGATCTGGCCGGCCATGGCGCCCAGCACCATGCCGAAATTGAGCCCCATGCCCGCCATGATCGGCAGTAGAAGGGCGATGACCAGAAAGGAATTGCGCCCCAGGCGGGTTAAAATTTCCTGTAGCAGAAAAGAGCCGGGCAGGCCCGAAGCCGGAATGGCGAAGGCTATCAGCACGATAAACAGGATGACCACCGCGTTTTCGATCAGAAAAAGTCGTAGCCTGGATTTCATTTGAGCACCTTGGTCTTGCGGGTCAGCGCATAAAGAATCATGCCGTTGGAAACGATGATGCGGATGACGTCCGACATGTCCACCTTGAGCACCGCGTTGAATATGGCCGGCGTCATGGTCAGTATGCCCTGGTACAGAGCCACGCCGATGAACACATTGGTCAGGGTGGCCTTGTTAACCCCGGCGCCGCCGATCAGAATGGCCGCCACAGCCGGAAAGGCCATGTACAGCGGCCCTTCGTAAAGCTGGATAAAGCCGAAGCTTTGTTCGAACACGATGATGCCCAGAGCGCCGAGCATGGTGGACATGATCACGCTGATGCTGCGCATGCGGTCGACATTGATTCCCGAAGCCCTGGCGTAGATGGGATTGGACCCTACGGCCGTCATGGCCGTGCCGATCTTCAGATGAAAAAAAGCCCAGATCAGAACGGCCACGAGCAGAAAAACGAGAATGGCCCCGGTCGGAAACTTGAAATCGCTGATCTGCAAGGCCAGAAAGTCGTCAAGAATGTGCCGCCAGAAGCCCTCGACAGAGATTGTCGTGCGCAGGCCTTCGCCGCCGTAACCCCAGATCATGGTCGGGCTTTTAAAGGGCAGCACCAGCCAGGCGATGGACATGAGCATGATGGATGAAAAGCCGACATAGGTGGAGATCATCATCTCCCCGCCCTTCACGCGGTTGAGCAAAGAGCCGTACCCGTAGCCGAAAACCGCGCCGAAGACCTGCGAGACCAGAATGGCGAAAAGAAAACCCCAGGCGCCGACATAGCCCATTTCGATGCTGGTGGTGGCGCCCAAAAGCCCGGCGACGACGCCGAGCGAAAGCCCGAAATTCAGGCCGCAGCCGGACTGGATCATGGGGATGAGCGCAAGCACCATGATTCCGTTCATGCCGATGCGGATAAATGTGTCGGAAAGCGCGCCCGGCAGGCTGACGCCCACTACCGGGGCCATCAGAAAAAGTCCGAGCAGATACACGGTGATGATGACCCGGGGCAGGCCGAAGTCGGCGATGAAACGTTTGATGCCTTTCATTAGTGCTCGCTTCTCCTGCCGGATGTTGCGGGGGTTTCATCCCTGGCGCCCGCCATAAGAATGCCGAATTCTTCCAGCGGCGCCGTGTGCGGCAAAATCCCCTCGATGCGTCCCTCGTAAACGATGGCGACGCGGCTGCAGATGGAACGCAGTTCCTCCAGCTCGCTGGAAACCATGACGATGGTCGTGCCGTATTCGCTGTTGTATTTCTTGAGCGTTTCCAGAACAACGAGCTTCGCGCCGATGTCGATACCGCGCGTGGGCTCGGAAACGAACAGCAGGTCCGGCCGCAACGCAAAGGCCTTGGCCAGGCAGACCTTCTGCTGGTTGCCGCCGGAAAGGTTGCCCACGCGCTGGCGGGGGCCGGTGCATTTGATTTCCAGCAGGCGGATATACTCATTGGCCAGGTTCAGCATTTCTCCGTCCGAGCGCCACTGAAAAAGACCGCCCAGTACGGGTTTCAAGAACTTGCCCTGCACCTGCATGGCCGAAAAGGCGATATTCCAGTCAATGCCTTCGTCCAGCAACAGGCCGACGCCGCGGCGGTCTTCCGAAACAAAGGCCATGCCCCGTTCCAGCGCCTGGTAGGGCGAGCCCAGTTGCACGGACCGGCCGTGCAGGGCAACTTTCCCGCCTGCGGGAGACAGCCCCATGATGCCGTTGGGAATGCCCAGCTTGCCCTGGCCCGCCAAGCCGCCGATGCCGAAAATTTCGCCTTTTTTCACGGAAAAAGAGACATTGCGCACGGTTTCGCCGGGCATGTCGACCCACAGGCGTTCTACGGACAAAGCCGGGGGTTCCGTCCCGTCGTCCGTTCCGGCAACGCCGGCATCGGCCGTTCTCTGGGTTTCCACCGCGCGGCCGACCATAAGGGCGGCGATGGCCTTGGCCGAACTGCCCCTGGCCGGAAAATCCTCGATTTTCTGGCCGTCGCGCAGCACCACGACCCGGTTGCACAAGTCCACGACCTCACGCAGCCGGTGCGAGATGAAAACCATGGCGATCCCTTCGGCCGAAAGCTGGCGCAACGACGAAAGAAGCACCTCGGCTTCGCTCTCCGTCAGTACTGCGGTGGGTTCGTCAAGAACGATGAGCTTGACGCTCTCCCGGCAGAGCTCGCGGGCGATTTCCGTGAACTGCTTGTGTCCGACGGGCATTTCTCTGACCAGCATGCCGGGGGCGAGCGCCACCCCGAGTTTGTTGATGGCTTTCGTGGACCGCGCGGTCATGGCCTGACGGTCCAGCATGCTGACGCGCGGGCTGAAAATGTCGGTCAGAACGGATTTTTTCAGCGATTCGCGGTTGAGAAGAATGTTTTCCGTTGTTGTGAAACCGGGAATGAGCGAAAATTCCTGGTGCACCATGCCGATGCCGGCGTCAAGGGCATCAAAGGGGCTTTTGAATCTGACTTCCTTGCCGCCCCAGAGAATGCTGCCTTCAAAACCGCCGGTTTCGTGGATTTCCGGCATGGAAAAGAGGATCTTCATCAGCGTGGACTTGCCCGCGCCGTTTTCGCCCACCAGTCCCACGATTTCGCCTGCGGCCACGTCAAAAGAAACGTTCGACAAGACCCGGTTGCCGTAAAACTGTTTGCCGATGCCGCGCAAACTCAGAATAGCCTCTGCTGCCATAGTGCTGGTATCCGCCGCGATTGAGGACCCCGCAAGCGAGCGTTCGCTCGCTTGCGGGATCCCGGTGTAGGGTTGCTTACTTTTTCTTCAGGCCGGAAGAGATCTTGAGGTACTTTTCAGGCACGTCCAGATCGGCGGAATGGATGTAGCCCTTGCCGAAGATGTAGGTGTCCTGAAGCAGCAGCACGTAGTTGTTGAGTTTTACGCCGGTTGAGCCGTCGACATAGTACGAGCCCGCCCACTTGGCGCCCGGGGTGTACTTGGCAAAGGCTTTGAGAATATCCTGCATGTTCGTGATCTTGGATTTGCCTTCGACGACGTTCATGGCGTGCTGGGCAAGACCCGTGGTGGAGCAGAAGGGGAAGGAATAGGACCAGGTGCCCAGGCGGCCGCCGGCCCCCTTGGACACGATGACGCCCTCAACTTTCTTCATGATGGCGGGGAAATCGCCCTTTTCAGCCTTGAGGTCGATGCCCAGAGCGCCGGGATAGCCCAGCAGCGGCGAAGGCAGGCTGGCTTCCACAAAGGAGCCGCCGAATTCCACGACTTGCCGGATGAGCGGTTCGGTGTGCGCGTCGTTGGTGGCGTAGAAGGAAGTGTCCTTGCCGTACCTTTGCACCCATTTCGGCACGTTTTCCAGCATGAACTGCTGCGCGCCGACCACTCCCACGTCGCTCAGGGGGTCGGGGGCGGTTTCAAACACGAACTTGACGTTAAGGTCTTTGCAGGCCTGTTCGAAAATCATCCGGCGGCGGGTCAGGGTTTCAATGCTCATGTGCCGCGGGAAGGAGATGTGCACAAAGGTCTTGGCGCCCAACTGCTTGGCGGCCCAGATCACGCGGTAGCCCGCGGAAATGAAGTCGTTGCGCATGGCCAGATGGGCCACCTTGCCGATAACCAGCGGGTCTTCGTGCGGTACGCCGGCCAGCAGCAGGATGTCGGGCCGCATTTCGCGGACGCGGCGAAAGCCTTCCGTGGCGCCCGGCACGGACTGGTTCATGATGATGGCTTTCATCAGCGGGTCGGTGGCCAGGGAAACGATCTGGGAAATGGTTGTTTCCTGTTCCGCGCCGAAGTTGTTGGGATAGGTCAGGTGCTGAATCATGCCGCCGTTTTTGACGTCGCCGTACTCCTTGATCAGCGCTTCGGCGCCGCGAAGTTCATCTTCCCCCTGAGCGACCGTGCTGGTGATGATGCCGATGTGGTACTTGGCCGGGGCGGCCTGCGCCAGCGTGGCGCAAAGCAGGGTGAGACACAGCGCCAGAACCAGACGAACCAGCATGTTGCGTACAACCATAAGCGACCTCCATGATCCTTTCCGGTCACACCGGTGTGTTTACAGGGTTCACATGAGCAAAGCCGAACCAGAAAATATGCCGCGTGAAGCCGGGTTCTCGTATTTTATTTATAGATATGCGGCGATACGACCTTGCCGCCGGCCTGGGCGGCCTTGGTTTTGACTGTGACAAGCTTGTCCATGGTGGCCTTGGACCCGCTGTGGCAGGGCACGCAGTCCATTTTGCTCTTGAGCACCGGGGAGGCGAATTTCTCGGCCTTGTTGCCGTGGCAACCGGGCACGATGCACCTGGCCTGCTCCTTGGAGATGGAGGCCGTGCCCGCGAAGGTCTTGTTGATCTTCGCGTTCATGATTTCCACCGCCTTCGCGCTCACGTCGGCTGTGACCCGGGAACAGCGCTCGCTGCGTTCCGGGCTGTCGGCGGCAAAGCCCGAGGCCTTGCACCATGTGCTGACGGAAATGTGGCAGAGCACGGACCCGCTGACGGACGAAGGAAGGGGGCCGGCCTTGCCGATCTTGGCGTCGGCGGGCGGAAGGTACATGGGAAAGGCCGTCAGTTCATACCAGCGGAACAGTTCCGTGACCATGGCGTCCCTGTCCTTGCGCCCCCAGAACATGGACATGGCCGCAACCGCGCCCACCAGGGCGCCGCACAGCGTGCCCCAGTCGGAAAAGCCGCTCTTGCCCATTTCCATCATGGAAAAAGGAAAGTTCTTGTAAGGGTCGCCGAATTTTTCTCCCATCAGCCCGATGGTGGAGTAAAAGACGCCGTACCCGCAGCCGAAGCCCTGGTGATAGAAGCGGTCGTGCGCTATGGGCGCGGTTTCCTTGGGATCCAACGCTCTGGGCGTCCATGAAAAGGGGGCTGTTTCAGGTTCCAGCCCGGCGACGGCGGGGGTAGGGGCGCACAGCGCTCCCGCGGCAATGCCGCCCACGGCGGCGCTGCCCAGGCTCAGCATCTGGCGGCGGGTGACGATGGACATGCAAGCTCCTTTTGGATGTGCGACAGACAAAATTGTCGGGGCGGCGATACCATCCCCAATATCGCATTGGCTGTTCAGAGTAAAGATGGCCGGGTATCGGCCTTAGAGTGCGGGGTTTTCACATCTATGCCGCGTAAAACGAGATCTTTTGACGTACGCGGCGAAAACAGTGTAGTATTGATCCAATCTTTGACGCGCGCGAAAGGAGGAAGCAGCATGGCCCACCATCACAACGGTTCCGCATATGGCCGCCTGGTTGAACGTCTGAACCGCTTTCCCCAGGGCGCGCCCGCCGCGCCTTTGCTTTTTGATATTCTCAAAATGCTCTTTTCGGAGGAAGAAGCGGGCCTGGTATCGCAACTGCCCATCAAACCCTTCAGCGCCGCAACGGCCGCGCGTTGCTGGAAACGTTCCCTGCCCGAAACCCGTAAAATCCTTGACGCCCTGGCCGGGCGCGCCGTTTTGCTGGACATGGAACAGAAGGGGGAACAGATGTATTGCCTGCCTCCGCCCATGGCCGGTTTTTTTGAATTTTCCCTCATGCGGGTGCGGGGCGACATCGACCAGAAAGCCCTGTCCGAGCTGTTTCACCAGTATCTTAACGTGGAAGAGGATTTCATGCGCGACCTCTTCGTGCGGGGCGAAACCGGCCTGGGCCGGATTTTTGTTCAGGAAGCGGCCCTGGACGAGGCCGCCCGTCTGGAAATTCTCGATTACGAGCGGGCGAGCCACATTATGGAAAGCTCGGAAGAAATCGGAGTCGGCATGTGCTACTGCCGCCACAAGAAGGAGCATCTGGGAACGAACTGCGATGCGCCCATGGACATCTGCATGACTTTCAATTCGGCCGCGCATTCGCTGATCAGGCACGGCCACGCAAAGCCCGTCAGCAAGGCCGAATGCGGGGCCCTGCTGGAACGGGCCCGCGCCAAAGGCCTGGTGCAGTTCGGCGAAAACAACCGGGAAGGGGTCAACTTCATCTGCAACTGCTGCGGCTGCTGCTGCGAAGCCCTGGGCGCGGTGAAACGCTTCGGCATCGTGCAGAGCATGCATTCGAACTTTATCATCAGCCTGGATGCAGCGCGCTGCACGGGCTGCGGTAAATGCTCCCGCATCTGCCCGGTGGAGGCCCTGTTTGCCGCTTCGCCCAAAACTCCGCCCGAAGTCCGAGAAGAAATCTGTCTCGGCTGCGGAGTCTGCGTGCCGCGCTGTCCCGCGGACAGCCTCTCGCTGATTGCCCGTCCCGGGCGCACCATCACGCCGGTCAACACCACGCATCGCGTCGTGCTCATGGCGACGGAGCGCGGCACGCTGCAAAATCTGATTTTCGACAATCAGGCGCTGTTCAGCCACAGGCTGGCCGCCGGCGTTCTGGGAGCGATTCTGAAATTTTCCCCGCAGGCGCGCGCCCTCGCGCAAAAGCAGCTCAAGTCCCGGTATGTGGAAAATCTGCTGAAACACATGTAGACCCCTACCTTTTTCTTTCATGCAGGCGTTTTCGGCCGTGTACCGGCTGTCGACACGCCGGTGTGGTTCCGAACCCGCCAGCGGTGACGCGCGCTTTCGCGCGAAATGGGTTCGTATTCGGCACGGTTAAAACCAGCTGAAATGCGTATGCTATACCGTGCCTCTTTCTTTATCCCCTCCTTTTTAAAGATAAATGCTTATATTGTATTTGGCACGAGAGTTGCTGTAGCCCCTGCACCCATGCAAAAGCGACAAAGATATAACGCATGGCGCATATTTAGGGGGGATATATGAGAAGGCTTACCAAATACCAGGATGAATTCTGCTCGCGCCGGGTCTGCCCGCGCGTCGGCGGCAAAAAGAAAGTCACGGTTTTCGCCGGCACCCGGCCCGAAGCGATCAAGGTGGCGCCTGTCGTTTCCGTGCTCCGCGCCCATCCGGAGTGCTTTGACGTCACCCTGTGCTCCACCGGACAGCACAAGGAAATGCTGGCCCAGACCTTTGCGGATTTCGGGCTGAAGCCGGACGTCAGCTTTGACGCCATGGCCCCCAATCAGGGCTTGAGCACGCTCAGTTCGACCCTGTTCCGCCAGATCGACGGATTTTTGACGGAACACAGGCCGGATATCGTCCTGGTGCAGGGCGACACCACCACGGTGCAGGTGGCTTCCCTAGCCTCCTTTTACGCTTCCATTCCCGTGGGGCACATTGAAGCCGGGCTGCGCACCTGGGATATCGGCAACCCTTTTCCGGAAGAGCTGAACCGCCGCATCACCGGCATGGTCAGCCGCTGGCACTTCGCGCCCACGCAACTTGCGCGGAACAACCTGCTGGAAGACAAGGTCCCGGCCAACCGGATCATTGTGACCGGCAACACCGTTGTCGACGCGCTGCTTTTGACCCTGGATTCCATACGCCGTCAGCCGCCGGCCCTGCCGGCGCGGGTGGAAAAAGCCATTGCGGAGCAGCGGGATATCGTGCTGGTCACCGGCCACAGGCGGGAAAGCTTCGGCCAGGGCATACGCAACATCTGCGAAGCCCTGACCCGCATCGCCAGAACTCTGCCGGACTCCAGAATCATCTACCCCGTGCATCTCAATCCCAATGTGCGCGGACCCGTGTTTGAACTGCTGAAGGACGCGCCCAACGTGTACCTTGAAGATCCTATGCCGCATAAGACTTTTGTGCGGCTCATGGCCGCGAGCAAGCTCATTTTGAGCGATTCCGGCGGCGTGCAGGAAGAAGGCCCCACGCTGGGCAAGCCGGTGCTGATCATGCGCAATGTCACCGAACGGCCGGAAGGCGTGGAAAACGGCGTCAACATGCTGGTGGGCATTGAGCCGGCCAGCATCGTGCACCACACCGTGCGCCTGATGACCAACCCCGTGGCCTATGCGGCCATGAGCGCCAAACCCAATCCCTACGGCGACGGACACGCGGCCGAACGCATCGCCGGCAGTCTGCGTTGCGACATGTGCGCTTTGAAGCCGTCGCTTCAGGCGGCCGCGGCGGCGGATTGACCATGTCCCTGTATCTGCTTGCGGCACTGGCGCTTGTGGCGGTCATCGCGCCGTTCGTTCCGGGTTGGATTGAACTGCGGCGCGGCAAGGACAGCCACGCGCTGCCCATCAACATGGACCACAGCAAAACCCCTTTTTTCTTCGGCGACCAGTTCGCCGGGCTGCTGCGCAAGGGGTTGCGCGAAGTCGCGGGGCTGGATGACACGGCTCTGCCCCTCGCTCTGGAACAAAAAGAGTATGCGGTCATGCTGTCCCGCCGGGAAAAGGTGCGTGTGGTCACGGAACCCGCCTGGGCCTGCGAGGCCGGAACCCGTATGAGCGGCATCGTGTATGTCGCCGGCGACCTGCTTGCGGGCGAAAAATCCCGCTTCAGCGGCGAAATGCTGGTGGAAGGCAACGCCGACATACAGTCCGGCTGCCGCCTGCGGGCGTTGCTGTGCAACGGAGAACTGAAGCTGGGGGAAAACGTGCATGTGGGCCGTTGGCTCGACGCGCGCGGCGGCGCGCTGTCCGTGGGGCCGGGCTGCAATCTGGGCCGCAATGCCGCAAGCAGCGGCGTATTGCTTCTGGAACGCGGGTGCCGCTTCAACAACTTGTACGGCGCTCCGGTGCGGACTTTTTCAGCGCCGCCGAAAGAGCCGCCTTTTGCCGAAGGCAACATCCGGGAAAAAGCCCTGGTGGCCACCGCTCTGCAATTTTCCATTCCGGCCGGAGCGGAGCTGCATAATAATGTGATTTCGTCCCAGGACCTGAAAATATGCTCCGGCAGTGCGATTTACGGTGACATCAAGGGGCATCGCGGCGTGGAACTGGAAGACGGCGTGACCGTATACGGCACCGTCGTGGCGGATCAGGATGTCATTATCGGTTCGAATTGCCGGGTTCTGGGCAACGTGTTCGCTCAGGGCGACGTGCGCGTGGGCTTCGGCTCTACCGTGGGAGAAAAAGATCACGTCAAATCCGTGATCAGCCGGTCTTCGGTGTTTCTGGAAACGGATGTGACCGTGCATGGCCATGTGGCGTGCGAAAAAGGCCTGGTGGCCGGGGAATGACGAAGGTGTATCCGATTATGAAAAAAGTGTGCTCAATCTGCGTGTTCTGTTCGCTGCTGCTGGCGACGGGCCTGTCCGCCCGGGCGGAATCTTTGAAAGGAGAGGGCGAAGCAAGCGCGGCCATGCGCCGCGCAAGCGAAACTGCGGCGCAGCCCGGCCCCCCCGGCCCTCCCGGCCCTCCTGGCCCCCCAGGACCTCCCGGCCCCCCCGGACCTCCCGGCGAACCGGGCCTGTCCGACGCTCCGGCGGCGGCAGCGGCTCCGGCCCAGGAAAAAAAGCGCTATCTGCTGGAAATGTACACGAACCGGGAATTCATCAGCAAATCTTACGGTAACTGGGATTCCGGCGGCGTGCGCCTGACGCGCAGCGGTGACGGCAACTCCTGGTATATCGAGGCCAACGGCTACAACCGCAAAAAAGGCGACGGCGCCGCGGGGCAGGTCGTGGGCGGGGTGTACAAGGACTGGGCTCCCTGGTTTTATACCTTCTCCAGCATGTCAACGGCCGGCGATGTGGATTATCTGCCGCGCTTCCGGGCGGACCAGGATTTGAATTTCAAGTTCGGCGAGAAAAAGGATCTGGTCTGGACCCTGGGGGCGACCTACATCGACTACCATACCGAGAATTCCGACGCCATTTATTCCACCGGGCTGAGCTGGTATCTGCCGGGCTGGGTGCTGGGGTACAGGTTTTTTTATAACGTCAGCTATCCGGGCGCGCTGAAATCAAACTCGCATTCCGCCAGCGTGGACCAGGGATACTGGTACAAGTACATGAACACCCTGATCGTGTCCTGGGGCAATCAGGCCTATATGGCCACCTATCTGGATTCGCCCTCGTCCGTGACGCGCGATTCGGTATCCGTGCTGCTGCGGCACCGCCACTGGATAACCGACGACTGGGGTTTCTGGGTACAGGGCGGCGCGGTGCGGGTTACAGACGCCTATGACGGCGGAAGCCTGGGCGCGGGCGTGTTTTTTTATTTTTGAGGAACGGCAGCGATGGAAAAGGTCAATACGAGCCCGGCGGAGCAGGGCGCTCCGGAACAGAAAGCCGTCATAAGCTTTCACCGCTCGTACCGCAGGGTGGCGCTGAGCACGCAGATCGTGCTGGGGGGCGTTATCAGCCTGGTCAGTACCCTGGTCACGCTGGGGGTCAAGCTTTTCTTTCTGCCCGCTCTGACCCTGCACGCCACGTTTGCGCTGCACGGGCTGTTCACGGAATACGGCATCAACGGTTCCCTGGTTGATATCCCCTTTTGGGGCGATTCGGTGCTTTCCGTTCTGTCCGTGCAGCCCGCCGTGCCTTCGGCGCCGCTGTGCATCGCGGTTCTCGCCGCGGCCGGGCTCAGCTTTCTGTTTCTGTACCGCCTGCCGCTGCCCAGGCCGGCGGTGGTCATCGCCAACCTGCTGTTCTTCATGGTCGCCCTGTACGCGGCTTTTTTCCTGCTGCTGCCGGGCTGGTTCAACGATTCCACCTTGACGCTGGCCGAATTTTTCATGGAAATCTCCCTGGTCACGGGCCTGGCTTTGCCGGTGCTGTTCTGGCTGGTTATCTTTCCGCTGCCGTCCGGCGTCATCTGGAAACTTCTGAACATACTGGTTCTGGAAGTCGTGCTGTTCGGGCTGTTCTGGCTTAAATACACGCTGTTTATTCTGCTCTGCGGCTTTGGAACCTATCTTGTCTC